>JALCDN010000043.1 GCA_022641595.1 Ruminococcus sp.
TCAGATATGTGCAGCAGCTGCAAGGAAACCTTCCGAAAGCGTGCTGTCGCACTATGAGGGAGGTTGACACAGCAGATGCCGTGCATAGCTGTTTTTTCTCAAAAGGAGTTTTTAGAGATGCCCTTAAGCAAATGCAAGGAGGAAGTTTTAATGACAATTAAAGAAATTGAAAAAGTTTTGGGGATTCCAAGAGCAACTGTGAGATTCTATGAAAAAGAGGGGCTCCTGGCTCCGTGCAGAACTGAAAATGGTTATCGGGACTATTCGGATGAGGATGTAAAAAAATTGAAAAAAATCATTATACTTCGAAAAATTGGTATGCCAGTGGAAGTCATAAATGATATTTTTGATGGGGCAAAATCAATGGATAAGGCTCTAGATGATAATATTCTAAGTCTATACAAAGAACTGGAGCAACTAAAAGGTGCAATCAAAATCAGTGAGAAAATGAAGGAAGACAACGTGGATATTGTGTCACTAGATTCAAACGACTATTGGGATATCATCGAAGAAGAGGAAAAACAAGGCAATTCATTTATGGATATTGCTAAGGACATTGTAGCTTTAGAGAAAGGCGTTATTTATAGTTATTTCTCGTTTACTGACGAAGACGGAAAGCCTTATGATTCTGTTACTAAGTGTATTCCAAAGCTATTCCTTATATTTTTGCTTGCGGGATGCATCAAGTGTATGATAGGAAAAGAATGGACCTTCGACAATTTCTTGGGTGGTATGCAAGGAATACTGTATATTATACTTATAGAAGTTGTATTGAGTGTTCCACTTTATTTTCTTGGAAAGAAATTTCCATGGGTTAAGAAACACAGAAACTTAGTATTGACTATAGTGTGTATTGTTTTAATAGTGATTTTGTTAATATTAGCAAGTATGTTTGGTATATAAATTACACGTTATAGTTCTTAAGAAACTTCCAGTTTGCAGGGCAGAAACTCCGCCCCATTACTGTTTCACCGCATTCTTCGTAAGTCTATAAATCTCCAGCCGTGACAGTGATTTCGGGCTATTGTTGGTCTGATTCACTGTGCGGCTGTTGTCGTTTTGATAGTAATTGTTGACCACCGAATTTTCAGAAGTGCCGTTCATCATTGCCCCCGTCATGCCGTCAAGGTTGTAGTTTTGCTCGGAATTGAGCGAAAGTTTCATGGTATCCGCAACGCCCGAAACCGCCTTTGCTACGACCTTTTTGCTTTTATTGATGCCGTCTGCCAAGCCGTTCATGAAGTCCGGCATCCAGCTTTCAAAATCTGTCAGCGGTCCTACGTCAGGGACAGAAAAATGCAGATAACTGCGGATCGTATCGGCAATATTTGATACGCTGTCAGCAAGACTGCCGATCATACTTCTCAAGCCATCAATGATGTTGGAAACAATATCCCGTCCCCAGTTCCACGCATCTGATGCAAGCCCTTTGACATAGTTCACCGCATTGTCAAATCCGCCTTTAATCGTGGAGTAAATGCCGCTGATGACACTTGCAACAGAAGATTTCACATTGTTCCAGATGTTTGTCACAGTCGAATGAATTGTATTCATCACCGATGAAATTGTGGAAGAAATGCTGTTCCAGACGGAAGATACAGTATTTCGGATAGCGTTTACCACGCTTGAAACAGCACCGCTGATGGTGTTCCACACACTCGAAATAATAGAATGAATCGTGTTCATTGCACCGGAAATGAAACCTGAAATTGCAGTCCAGACGGTAGAAATCACGCTTGAAATGGTGCTTAAAACCGTTGAAATCGTGATATAAATAGCGTTCCAGACCGTTTCAAAGAACGTTTTGATGCCCTCAAGCAACGGCGTGAGAAAGGCAACGATCGCATTCCAGATGGTCTGTATTTTTTCCGAGATCCAATCCATCACGTTGCTGATGATAATGTGGATCGCCTGAAAAATCGTTTCAAACAGATATTGGAACGCCTCTAAAAGCGGAGAAATGAAGCTGTAAATCGCATTCCAGATACTTGAAATCGTGTCGTAAATAGTGGTGCAGACAGTTGAAATAACCGTCCATATTGCATTGAAAATGTTGGCAAAAAAGTCGTGAATACTGGTCAGGATTCCTGCGAAGAAATCATATACTGAAGTAAAAATCGTGACTGCTGTGGTATAGATCGCAGTCGCTATCGTTGTAAAGAACGCTGATATTGCATTCCAGATATTTGTGAAAAAGTCAGCAACAGCCTGAAAAGCGGAACAAATGCTGTTCCAGATTCCAACGAAGAAGTCTTTTATACTCGTCCACACTTCATTCCAGGAAGTACCGAACCACCCGAGAAATACATCTGCCACACCTCTCAGCGTGTTCAGAATATTGCTGAACTGGTTGACTACAAAGTTCCAGATACCTGTAAAAATGCCCTTGATACCATTCCAGCACTGTTCCCAGTTTCCTGAAAATAAGCCAATAAATACATCAAGCACGCTCAGAATGGTATCCGTCACAAAGGTGAAAATATCCGAGATATGCTGAAATACACCCTCAAATACAGGGGCAAGCACACTGCACAAACCGTTCCACAGAGATTTCAGCATATCGCCGAAACTCTGAAAGTTAAAGCCCAATGCATTCACTCTGTCAACGATTCCGGATGTCAGACGTTCAAAGGTAGACTTTATCTGTTCCCAGATGGAAAGAATGCTGTTTTTGAAGTCCTCATTGGTGTTCCATAGATTTACAAATGCTGCAATAAGTACAGCTATAACTGCAACGACAGCCACCACGGGTGCAGAAATACCGCCAATTGCAGCACCAAGCGTTGAAAATGCAGTCTTAGCACCCGCAATCATTGTCGGAATTTTTGAAATGAATGTCATCATACTTCCGATAGAAGAAAGCGTTTTACCCACCACAATCAAAAGCGGACCTAAAGCCGCAGCCATCAATCCAATTTTGATAATGGTCTGTTTTGTTGCAGGGTCAAGGGCATTCAGTTTGTCCACAAATCCCTGTATTTTGGTGATGATGTCACGGATAACAGGCATCAGAATTTCGCCAAAAGAGATAGCCAGTTCTTCAAGCTGTGACTTCAAAATGGTAAGCTGTCCTGCAAGATTATCCTGCATGGTTTCTGCCATTTGTAAAGATGTGCCGTCACAGTTTGCAATTGCTCCTGACAGCTTTTCAATATCCGCAGGAGCAGCATTCATCAAAGCAAGAAAACCTGACATTGCATTTTTGCCAACAAGGGATTGTGCGGTACTTGCTTTTTCGGATTCGGACATCTGGTCAAATGCTACTCTGCAATCCGCTAAAATATCAGAAAGGCTACGCATAGAACCGTCTGAATTGGTGGTTGCGATTTCCATTTCTCCAAAGGATTCAGAGCAGAATTTGACTTCACCTGAAAGTGCAGTCATAATGGAACGCATGGAAGTGCCGGACTGTGTAGACTTGATACCGGCGTTTGCCATTAAGCCAAGTGCTTCGGCTGTATCTTCGCAAGAAAAACCTAAAGCACCCGCAATCGGAGCACAGTATTTGAACGACTCGCCAAGCATAGATACATTTGTATTTGCGTTAGAACTTGCAGCAGCAAGCACATCAGCAAAATG
Source organism: Ruminococcus sp. (assembly GCA_022641595.1). GTDB lineage: Bacteria > Bacillota > Clostridia > Oscillospirales > Ruminococcaceae > Ruminococcus. Next base: position 3,580 of record JALCDN010000043.1, read on the forward strand.
ACCGCTATCCTGTGCTGTCAGACCAAATGCTGTAAGTGCATCTGTTACAATATCTGATGTTGTCGCTAAGTCTTCACCACTGGCTGCTGCAAGATTCATGATGCCGTCAATACCTGACAGCATATCATTTGTTTTCCAGCCTGCCATTGCCATATAGTTCATAGCTTCGGCAGCTTCTGACGCTGAAAACTTTGTTTTTGCACCCATTTCTCTTGCTTTGTCACGCAAAGCCTGCAAATCATCACCCGTTGCACCTGATACAGCAGCAACCTTTGACATTGCAGAATCAAAGTCAGAGGCGGTTTTCACAGCAGCAGTTCCAAGAGCCGTCACACCTGCGGTAACAGGAAGAAGTTTTTCACCTGCACCTGAAATTTTATCGCCTGCATTTCGGAGGACTTGTCCTGCCTCACCGATTTTAGCAAGTTCAGAATTTGCATTTTTGGCTTCTGCTTCAAGTCTTTTCAGTTCATTTTCTGTTTCGACAATTTCACGCTGTAAGGCATCATACTGCTGTTGTGAGATGTCGCCATTTGCAAGAGCAGTATTTGCTTGTTCAGCCGCTGCTTTCAGCGTTGCAAGTTTATCCTTTGTAGCAGAAATGCTGTCAGCGAGAAGTTTTTGTTTCTGTGAGAGCAGTTCTGTGTTCTTGGGGTCAAGTTTCAGGAGTTTCTCTACGTCTTTTAGCTGTGATTGGGTGTTTTTAATATTCTTGTTTACACCCTCTAATGCTTTGGACAGCTTGGTCGTATCACCGCCGATCTCAACGGTGATGCCCTTGATTCTGTTTGCCACTGTGGTTTCACCTCACTTTTTTTGAAAAATAGGTTGAATTTATCCTAACTTTATGATATAATAAATAAAAAGGGGGTGTTCGTATGAACATTGATACAAACACAATTTTTTCTATGACCGAAGCAAACCAGAATTTTTCTATGGTTGCCAGAACGGTTGACCAATATGGAACAGCAATCATCTTTAAGAACAATAAGCCACGCTATGAAATACGGGTATTTGATGATACCGAAACAGATGAAACTGCATCTGATGAAGATGTTCTTGAAATTTCCAAAAAGTTATTAAAACGAAATGCTGCTGTATATAAGGAGCTTGCGAAATGATTCGTCTGACAAAACAACAAGTTATACTGCTTCATAGAGATGTCATTGCTCAGTCAGGAGGTTCACCTGAAATACGTGATGAAGGTTTACTGGAATCGGCTTTGAATGCTCCGTTTCAAACATTTGCAGGAATAGAATAGTATCCTACAATAATGGATAAGGCAGCACAGTTAGGATACAGTTTAATTAAAAATCACGCATTTGTTGATGGAAACAAGAGAATCGGAACTCATGTAATGCTTATTTTTCTAATGTTAAATGGAATTGATGTTGATTATGAAGGTGAAGAATTAACACGGTTGATTCTTGGTGTAGCTGCCGGAGAAATATCTTCTGAACAGTTATTAGCTTGGTTACAAGCACACATTTGTTGATTCAAAACGCATCAAAATCCGCCTGTCCAGCGACCTCATTCCACCCTGAATATTCATCATTCTCACGTTCCGTGAACATGTCGTTTATTAATCCAATCGTAAGCAAATCCAGCTCGGTCATAGAAAGACCGAGCTGTTTGCATCTCAGGAGAAAAAGAGGGGTTGTCATCGGGCGGTCAGTCTGGCGATGTTTTTTTTAGATTCTACTTGCGTTGCTGTGTTCAGTCCCCACAATTCAATAAGCTGAGGAAGAATTTCATAAATGCTGAATGTGTTGAACTGTTCCAAAAAATCATCAGGGTTGTCGGGAACATTGGAATCAGCGTGTTTTGCCATGATATATGCGATATTTTCAAAGACTTCAAGACTTTCAATTCCGATTTCGCTTTTGTTTTCATCGCCCTCAGTGACTTCAGTTTTCAGTGATGCAAAGTCCTTATAAATATCACGTCTGAATTTCAGACGATACAAACGTGGAACTGCCGCACTTGCCTTGAAAGGAACTTCAATACCATCGATTGTAATATTCTTTTTAATAGCCATGCTTTACCTCCTTAAGATGTTTTGGCGGAAGATTTCACGACCGTATCAGGGTTATACGGCATCTTGAACCAGTTGTTGTAAACCGCTTCTGTAGTACTTTCTGTTGTCTTGGATTTCACAAGACCTGTCGGCAAAGGGGTAGCCTTCAGCGACAGCTTTTCCGTCTTGACTTCCGTGCTTTCCTCTGTTGTTGCAGATTCCGTTGCAGGTCGAGAAGCAGAACAGCAATACATCACGTGTCGAATATGATGCTTATCGCCTAAGAACTCAAACATCAGTGCAAACTGAGCAAGTTCCGTATCATTCTTTTCCACCAGAACGCCGTTGCTATCCAAAATTTCGCCTAAGATCTCAGTTGCAAATTCTGTCGTAATAAGAGCAATTTCAAGGTCACCTGTATATCCTGCATTGTTGTTGATGACATAATAAACGCCATTGTCCGCATAAAAATTTTCTGCCTCGCCGTTTGCTTCAATAGAAAGCGATACAGCACCGGGGAGATGTTTTGACGGACCGTATGCAGGGACAGTTTTGTTGCCGTCAGGATCTTCACCCCATTCATTGATTTTTGCCCAGTAGACATTCTGCAAACCGAATTTAACCTTGTTTTTCTTGTTCGCCATTGGTTATACCTCCGTTTCATACAGTACTTCATAGAGTTTTTCGGACTCTATCCATACTTCCGATTTTGTGTAATAGATTTTATGACGTTTCAGAACCTGTTCAACTTGCTTTTCCAGTTCAGGATTCTTCACATCTGTATAGAGTTCAATATCCAGCATTTTAAAGCTGAAATACATGGAGTTATCCGCCGAAAATGTATTTTCTCCGGGGGATAAAAACAGCAGAAAAGGCGGTTCAGGACTTTCGCCTTCGGCAAAATGATGGTAGGCGAAAGGCAGCCCCATCTCCTGCATCATCTCATTGATTTGTTCGTAAGTCATGACAACGCCTCCACGATCAAATGTTCTAACAACTGCACACCGTTTTCTTCTGCAGGAGCAATGTGCGGCTTGCCGGATACACGACCACCGCCACGCTTGGCATGGCTCTTGATGTAATCTGTGTAATATTCCTTCTGTGCCACAATACTGGTCTGCTGTTCTTCCTTGCCCGTAGAAACACGAGCATAGGCAGCAACTCGCTGGATGAGTTTATCCGTTCTTTTAACAGCCGTAAGCTGTGGCAGGTTCTCCACCTTCTTGACAATTTTATCGCTCACCGACCGTCACCCCATCTCCGATTTCTTTTCTGACCTCAACCGACTGAAACGGCGGGTGGTAGTATTCCAGTAATTTATCCCAGACCTTCTGCATTTGTTTTTCTGTAAGTAAGCCATCGTGGTAAAGACAGCCAAGCAGCATCTTTGCCAAACGGTAATCAACTTCATTTTCAAGCATTGAAAAGACCTCCTATTCCGAGTTTGTAACATACATCACTCTGAAAGGCAGAAAAGTCAAGGGGTATGTGCAAAGACTGGTAGGTCTACACAAATTACAATCGTTACAACATTAAACCTTGCAACGATAGCTCTTTGCTATCGTTAATACCGTATGCAAAATCCGCCTGTTTTCAATGCTACCGATGCTGCCATTTTTCTGTTTCCGGGCAAAAAAATAAGACCCTCTCTCATGGGTCGTTCTCAAAAAGCCTTATTCTATGGGATTTTCACACTTGCACCCAATGGTTATCTTGTATCAATCACGCTACTGCTTTCTCGCCAATGCTTTGTCCTAAATCTGGATTTACTATTTCAACAATAAAATCTGTTAATGCTCTCGGAGTGTAAAACTCACCGCCATCACGTTTACTGTCTTGTAAATCTTTGAGCATTCCCTCGTACATATCTCCAAATTCGTGAGCCTCAGTGTAATCAGTGAAATCTACTTCGTTAAAAGCGTTAATCATCTGACGGAGTTTTGTACCGTCTTTCATATAGTTTGCAGCATCTTCAAATATGTATTTTACTATGCGTTGCTTTTTAGGGGTATTTTCATCAATAGGAAGTTCCTTTAGTGTTCTAAAAAGAACATTATTGACAAAGCAAATTAAATCATCACCTGTAAGTGCAGTGCCATCTTGATGGTCTTCTGCCCAATTTCTCCATTTAAGATTATTAGGTATAATTGATGAATAATACTCGGTATATTCCCACTCCTCTTCCTTAGCATCGTATATTTTAAGAAAAATCATCCAGACTATTTGGCGTAGATACTGTACTTTCCCCGAGAGGTCATCTCCTCTCATAATATTTTCTAATCTCTTTATAAGTGTTTCAAATGACATTTACATTTCCTCCCGAGAATAAAGCTCTTTAATTATATTAGATACTATTTCTTGACACTTGACTTTTCCACCTAACAATCGTACTGATTTTGTCAAGCCTCCGAATTGATTAAAGTTTGGTAATTTTAAAACATCTTTTCGTTCAATAGCAAATATATCGCCATTAATATACACTAAAAGCAACTCATCGACAATCTTTTTTACAATTGTAGATAGTGATTCATAAGCAGTTGATTGTTTGGCTATTTCAGTACGTTCAATTTTTAATTTTGCATCTGTTCCATAAGCTACCATACATATAATGTCGTAAATATCTACATCTTTTCCGACTGTTTCAAAAAATTTTGAAAAATCAATCCCTCGTTCTTCAAAATAATTATTGATTTCTATTTTACTAAAATTGACCCATGCATCGTGAAAGTCAGTTTCTGTCGGGTACTTTTCTACAATGATTTTTTTAAAAGCATCTTTATGATTAACTATGAGCTTACCATCCTCACTATATAATAGCTCAACTTCACTAATAATCTTAGCATCAACATCAGATACACGATATTTTCTTTTAATTTCTTCATCATTATCATCATTAGTGTCTGTATCAATATCATCAGGTTCTGTTGGAAGCGGTTTGCTTTCTTCTACATCATAAACAGATGAAGCTGGTCCATCAAATTCTGGATCTGAAAACTTCATTGTTGCTTTTCTAAAGTCAAGAATAGTAAAATAACGCTTATCTCTGTCCCAAACTAAACGAGTTCCTCGACCTATAATTTGTTTAAATTTTGTCATTGAGCCAATTACACAATCAAGAGCTATCACTTTGCACATCTTGCAATCAACCCCTGTAGAAAGTAATTCTGCGGTTGTAACAATTGTTGGATACTTAGAATTATTATCTATGAAATTTTCAAGCTGCTTTTTCCCATCATCGTCTTGTCCAGTAATACGCATTACATATCTATTATCAATTGCACATAAATCTGAATTTTCATTAACTAGTGCTTGACGCATACGACCAGCATGATCTTCATCAACACAAAAAACAATAGTTTTATTGTATCTATCTGTTTGTTTGAGATATTCTGTAACTCTTTTAGCTACTATTTTTGTTCTTTCATCGATAATAATTTTGCGGTCAAAATCTTTTGAGGTATAAACCCTAGATTCAATTTCTTGACCATATACATCTATTTTCCCATACTCGGGTTCATAGCCTTCTAAATCCTTGTCAATACCAATTCTGAGAACTCTATACGGTGCTAAAAAGCCATCATCTATACCTTCCTTTAATGAATAGGTATAGATTGCTTCTCCAAAATAGTCGCTATTATGAACATCTCCTTCTTCTTTAGGAGTTGCGGTCATACCAATATGAATTGCACCTGAGAAATAATCAAGTATTTTACGCCATCTGCTATTGTCTTTTGCACTCCCTCTATGGCATTCATCAATAATTATTAAATCAAAGAAGTCAGGCTTAAATTGTAAAAATGTTTCCATGTCTTCATCGCCACTAAGCTGATGATATAGTGACATAAAAATATCATAAGCACTATCCAGAGTCTTTTTTGACACCTTTGTTATTACATTCTTATTTAAAAAAGGAGCAAAATCGTTAAGAAGTGTCTGGTCAATAAGTATATTTCTATCTGCAAGATAGAGTATTTTCTTAACTTTTTTTGCACTATATAATCTATGAACTATTTGAAATGCAGTATATGTTTTTCCAGTTCCAGTAGCCATTACAATCATTATTCGCTTTTGATTTTTTGCAACTGCTTCAACTGTACGATTAATTGCAATTCTTTGATAGTATCTTGGAGTTTTACTATTCTCTGCGAAATAATATGGTTGCTGAATCACAGATAGAATATCATCACTTATATTATAAAACGCAGTATAACGTTGCCATAATTCATCTTGTGATGGAAATTTGTCGATAGGTAGATTTCTTTCTTTACCAGTTAACATATCGTGTTCTACGAAACCATGTCCGTTACTCGAAAAAGCAAAAGGAACATCTAAAACATGTGCATAATCAATAGCTTGTTGAATTCCATCTTCAATAGAATGTACTTCATCTTTTGCTTCAACGATTGCTATTGGAAAATTAGAATGATGAAGTAGCAAATAATCCGCTTTTTTCCTACTTCCTCTTTTGGCAGTTTTACCCTTTATAATAACTTTCCCATCAGTAAAAAACTTTTCCATCCACATTTGAGATTTACGCCACCCCGCATTTTCTATTGCAGGAGTAATGAGTCTGTTTTTAACATCTTCCTCTGTAAGCTTATCCATAGTCACCCTCCTAAAAGTCAAATATTGAAGAATTATTTCCTGCACAGGCTGCTATCAAGAGTAAGTAGGAGTTCTGACACAGACACCTCAGAATCGGCTGAAATAGCGCTTTCATGGGTATTTGTGATTGACTACGAAACTGCAAAGGCTTACCGTAAACGCAACGGTGGTTATCTCCGACTGAATCAATGGAAGGACATCACCGTTGAAGTCAGGGTAAGCTGATGTGAAATAATAAAACGAACCCTCCCCGCATCGTTAGTACCAGATGGTATGAAACGGTGTGGGGAGGGCTTTTACATAAATAGCACACTCTATGCTCTTGCAATTTTGTAATCAATATGATATAATTATTATGTAGTCGTATACGCAGACGAAAGGGTGATTACCATAACAAGCAAATTGGTTTATGGCAAGAACAATCAAGTTAGATTTAACAATATGGCTGAAAAGGCCGAAGCTTTCGAATATATATTGACTTCTTCAAATGTTGATTTTAATGTACATGAAGACAATCAAAATCAAGGTGCATGGGGACCAGAAGAACGCATACATTTTCGAACACTGGTCGGTGTTCCTGAATGTTTGAAAAGATTGATGACTGCTGGTAATGGCAGTTTAGGCGGAAGAATAAACTGCAAAGATTTCTGTGAGGAACTTCGCGAAGAAGCAAAACACAGATAATCAAGCTAAACTGACAATTTTCGCATACGGCTATATTATGTAAATGTATCAAATAGCTTATATTCAGATGTATGAGGTGTAGAAAATGAGCAAAAAAAGCAACGGCAAATTAACATATATAAGCCTCTTTAGCAGTGCTGGTGTAGGCTGTTACGGATTTAAGTTGAATGATTTTGAGTGTATCGCAACAAATGAACTAATTGAAAGACGGCTTAACGTTCAGCAATATAACAATAAATGCAAGTACGAGTCAGGTTATCTTTGCGGAGATATCACTGATGATGCAATAAAGGCACGCCTTTTTGCTGAAGTAGCTATGTGGAAAAAAGAAGAGGACATAAACGATGTTACCACAATTATTGCAACTCCACCTTGTCAAGGCATGTCTGTTGCCAACCATAAAAAAGCACAGAATGAAATAATCAGGAACTCATTGGTTATTGAATCAATAAAAATTATTTCTAAGGTTGCTCCGCAATTCTTTATATTTGAAAATGTTCCTCAGTTCATGAAAACAATATGTACCGATATAGATGGCACGGAAAAAACAATAGCAGATGCTATAAACACTCAACTTGGCTCGTCATATTCTATTTATTCGCAAGTAATTAACTTTAAAAACTATGGAGCTTGTTCAAGTCGTTCAAGGACATTGGTTATCGGTGTTAGAAACGATTTGGCAGATTTTATTTCGCCGCTCGAACTATTCCCCGATTATCAAGATGAACAAACATTGCGTGAAGTAATCGGCGACATGCGTCCACTTACAAGGTTAGGCGAGATTGATTCCACCGATATTTATCATTCATTCAGAGTATATCCTGCGAATATGCGTGAGTGGATAAGCTGCTTAAAAGAGGGCGAATCTGCTTTTGACAACGCAGACATCAATAGGGTACCGCATAAAATTGTTGACGGAGAGATTGTTGTAAATAAGAGAAAAAATGCTGATAAATATACTCGACAGTATTGGGATAAGGTAGGTCCGTGTATCCATACTCGCAATGACCAGTTAGCAAGCCAAAACACAATTCATCCCTCTGATGACAGAGTGTTCAGTATTCGTGAGCTTATGAAGATGATGACAATACCCAATAATTTCAAATGGACTGATATCCCTTTTGATTCATTAAACGCTATGTCTGACAGGGATAAAAAGACGTTTCTAAAGAAAGAAGAAATAAAAATTCGTCAATGCCTCGGAGAAGCCGTTCCGACAGCAATTATGCAGGGTATTGCGTCAAAAATGCGTTTTTTTTTAACACAAAGCCATTTAAAAACGCAAGAAGTCAAGCAGTTGATAGAGAAAAATCATTTATTCGATTATGATAATCTTCTACACTTTATAAAAAACAACTTAGCAAACTATGGATTGTCAACGTTATCAAAAATAGCCGAGTATGCAAATGCTATGCGTGAAAATTATTCTGCATTTTTCACAGACAAGACCATTTTAACCGAAATAACAAAGAATTTACCAACAATAGAAAAAGAAACGGTTCATATACTTGAGCCATCGGTAGGCACAGGCAACTTTATACCGTTCGTACTAAAAAAATATTGTTATGTAAAAAAGCTTGTAATTGACGTTGTAGATATAGACAGCAATGTTTTGACGGTGTTAAAGACACTTCTTTCATCGGTTAAGCTTCCCAAGAATCTATCAATTAATTATATAAATGACGATTTTTTACTGCATGAGTTTGATAAGCACTATGATTTAGTGATAGGTAATCCTCCTTTTGGAAAATACAACGGTGATAAAAATACTTTGCACCGATATCTCAATGATTGTTATAACAACGATACAACTAACACTGCTTCTTTTTTCATTGAGAAAGCAATGAAAATAAGCAACTGTGTGTCATTGGTGATGCCAAAATTCCTCTTAAATACTCCTGAATTTGCAAAAACAAGAGAAATAATAGAGAGGAAAAATGTTAAATCTATAATTGACTTTGGCGAAAATGGATTTAAGGGCGTTCTTGTTGAAACTGTAAACATTATTATCGATACAATTGCTTCATCAAGTACCACTGTTGTTCAGTCAATTACAGAAAAACAAGTAGTCGTTCAAAAACAAAGTTATATTTTCGACCATAAATATCCATACTGGATTATTTATCGAAATAATTTTTTTGACACAGTCGCAGCAAAGCTGCAATTCAATGTTTTTAATGTCTTCCGCGACAGGCAGATAACTAACAAGGTGCTTTCACAGGACAGTAAGCAAATAAAAGTTGTTAAATCACGAAATATAAATGATAGTGGCACAGAGATAAGTTCAATTTGCGGATATGATTCATACATATCGTTATCAGATGCTCAAAAGTTCTCTGTTTTTAAGTATTATAAGCGAAATGATGTTTACCTTACGCCTAATATGACGTATAAGCCAAGAGTTATTAAAAAACCAAGTGATACATTGGTAAATGGCTCGGTTGCTATTTTAACTCTGAAAAGCGGAAAAGAAATAAGCGAAGCTCAAAGAGAATACTTCTCGACCAATGAATACAGAGCATTTTACAAGATAGCACGAAATTATCAAACACGTTCTTTAAATGTTGATAGTTGCTCCGTTTTTTTCTTTGGGTTATTGCAGCAGGAGGAAAGCAAATGAGGTTTTTCACACGAAATGAAATCAATGATTTTCTGAGTTTACATAACTATGACATCAGAATTTCACATAACGGACGTTGGATAGACCAGAAATGTACCGCTGATGTTGTCACAATTATTGCTGACTGCATTGTGAATTATGTATCTGAAAATGGAAACGAGCCCTTTTCTTCGATGGATATTTGGCATAACGGATATACGGTTGAAAACGTTGAAGATATCTTCAAAAAACCAAATCCCGACGAAAAGAAAGCACGAAACGAGTATGACAAGTTTTTTCAACAGCCAATGGAAATGCTTGCAAATGCCTGTGTACTAAATAAAACAAAGCGAGGAAATAGGAATTTCTACGCTATTGCTAATCAAGAAATGTTGGAGTTTATATCATTGAGTGACCGCAAAGCGTTGACGTTTATTCAATGCTATATTGAGAAAGTATTAACTGATTCAGGCATCATAGATTTGTTTGTTAACTTTTTTAATAATGATATAAAAAGCAATTTTGAAAATATGAAAGAAGCTTTTGAAGATTTTACCATTGCATATACTCCTATCAATGGGAGGACTGAATGCAGACGTATATTTACTAAGGTAATTAATCCTCTCGCTTTTTTACACGGAACATCTGGAACAGAGGGCGGTCACTTATCACAGCATAAAATCACTTACGATATGCTGATGTATAATCGTGATAATTTTAGGGACATTTATGCAAATAAGCCGAAAGAAATGACAAGAGCAGAATATGCAGAAACCGTAAATATTCACGCAAATAGTAATCTTACGAAATATATGTCACAGCGTGCCAAGCGAATTGTCCGTGCTTATAATGACCAATTTAGGAATGGCATTACCGAGGTTTTGAATGATACAAATCACGTTGGTGATTTAGCCACACATGTACATCACATATTCCCAGAAGCAGAGTATCCGGAAATATGTATGTATCTTGAAAATCTGATTGCCCTTACACCAACACAACACTTTAATTATGCACATCCAAACGGAAACACACAAAGGATAGATCGTGATTACCAGCAGATTTGTCTACTCGCAAAATCTGATGTTATCAGAGAAGATATTGAACAACATGATGAACCAATATATGAGTTTGCAAAATTTCTGTTTGTATGTTGTGTTGGGTTATGCAATGAGTCTTTCAATGAAATTGAGGACGAAGATTATGATGGAGTTGTAACGGCGATTAATTTAGCGTATATCGCATGACTTTTTATTTGAATACGAACCAATATGCAACGATAAAAATAATTTCAGATAATCTTGAGAAATCTTTACTTTCATGCCTGTATCAAAACGATACGGGCATATTTTATTTTCTGTAAGCAAAAATAATCGGTATTTCATAAACAAGCCTAATTATTCATCGTGTATTCTTGCACTTCTGTTTGCGTTGGCACAATAATATATGCCTTTAAATTTACATACCAAAATTTATTTTGAATTTGACTTGACATTTTATAATAAATGTCCTATAATAGAAGTAAATAAAATTTAAGGAGGACACTTATGTCATTTATCCACAATTTAGATGATAGCTTTGCTCGAAACATTGTCTCTAGCATCAACTCAGCGGTAACGGACGATATTATGCAAGATACTAGACAGGCAGAGCTGCAACGTAATGTAATGAACAGTTTCCCAGCACGTGTATGGGATTTGATAAATCGTAATGTTCGCGCTGCTTTTACATACAATCCCGATGTTATTGTTGAATTCACTAAACATGGCCCATGGAATTTGCTCGCAATCTTTGACAAATCCACAGGTATGCTTGTGACTATTATGCGAGAAGAACGCTTCTATGAGGTGAAACGCGATTCAAAAAATCACAAACACTACATTTATGAATTGGCGAATATGTTTAACGCAGATTTGGAGTTTCAACAGCAAACAATGTTTGAACCTGGCCCAAATGAAGAAAAAATCAAAGATTCTGTTAAACGTATTTGTAATGATTTGCTGATTTCTACCGAGATAGTTCAACACTACGCAATGGTTTTGTTTTCCTCCCACGACGAATTACTGAATAGCATACGATGCTGTATGATTAACTGCAACTTTGAGGAATGTGAAAACGTGTCTTGGAATGAATACATTGGAGTTTCTGAAAGTGTTGTTGTTGAGCAAACAACCAATGATGATGACAAGAAGAAAAATCCGACCATGGGATTGGAGTACACTCCGAAGGCAAAGAAAAAGAAACAGCTTAACCATGATATTGCTACAAAATCTGATAGCGATATTGCTGAAGCAGAATAACAATTAGGAGGTTCCTATGAAAGATTTAAAATCATTCAATGGGAAGAGGTTAAAAATAGCTCGCACCTTAAAAGGAATGAGTATAGCAGAATTAGCTGAAGCACTAGATTTGCAGCGACAAACTGTTTCAATGTATGAGAATGGGAAAATATCTATTCCCGATTTTCCAAAGGTTCAAGAAATGAGCAAAATACTCAATTTCCCAATAGATTTCTTTCTGGATTCTGATACTGAACTTGTGAATGTCGCTCCATCAACATATTTCAGGTCACTATTAACTACAAATAAAAAATATCGCTACGAGCAAGAAATTAAAATTAAATTTGTTTCGACGATTTACTCGTATTTAAGTGATTATATCACATTTCCTCAGGTTAACTTACCTGAAGTGTGTGACGGAGATGATATAGAAGACATTGCAATGAAATTAAGAAAATGTTGGGATTTAGGCTATGGACCAATTGACAATTTGATTTTTCATGCTGAGCAAAATGGCATTATATTGACATCTTTCTCAACTTCTACAAATGACATTGATGCTTTTAGCCAAAAATTTAGTATTAACGATGAAGATAGATTTATAGTCGCTCTTTCCCAAAACAAAAGTACTGCTGCACGTCTTCACTTCGATGTTGCACACGAACTGGGTCATATTATGTTACATGATTGGGAAGATGACATTGAAAGCATATTACCATCTGAATTTCGTGATAGAGAACAGCAAGCCAATGATTTTGCATCTGCATTTTTACTCCCTAAAGATACCTTTTTGAAAGAAGTTGGAACATATGCAGACAAGCTTAATTATTATATCGAATTAAAAAAGAAGTGGAAGGTTTCAATTGCCGCAATGATAAGACGTTCAAAAACTTTGGGATTGATAACCTATGATAAGTATCAATCGTTAATGAGACAGATGCAAAAAATGGGCATAAGGAAATGTGAACCGCTTGACGATATCCTAGTTACAGCTAAACCCTCATTATTAAAAACAGCTGTCGAAATGTTAATTAATGATAATGTTTTAACGCCAAAAGAAATACTTCAAGAACTTTCTGATGAATATAATTTATCTTTATATTCAGATGATATAGAAACACTTCTTGGATTAAGTAAAGGAACATTAAAAACAAGCAATGTTATCCCAGTTCATTTCTTAGGATTGAAATCATAGTAAGCATAATCGTCTGAATTATAAAAGAATTCCATCGGAAATTGGGCGATGAACGCTTTCATATACTGTTCATTTTGCTTTTTTGATGTTAGGATATAGTTACCCTGCCCTTGTGTCCTTATAGTAGTTCCACACCCAATTCACACAGCCTTTTTTCGCAAAATACGCCCCGAAAAGCGACAGAAAAAATAATTTTCAAGATATTTTGAATAATCCCTGCTATCATGCCTGTATCAAAACGATATGGGCATGTTTTCGTTTGCCTTGATATTACGCAGAAAACAGAATAATCCCTACTATATAAGCAGTATCCCTGTCAAAGGAAGTGACTGTTTTAGGCGGTTTTATCGTCATTTTGCCCTATTGACTGCTGTCGAAATATGCTGTAAAATAGCAAATGCAGAGGAAATCTCTGAACATATTATTATGAGAAACGGACAGCGTTTTTTTATTATACCGTTTGCCAATGTACCGACTTTTTAAGCCGTTACACTTACATAACAATTGAAAATCATCAGTCCCGTACTGAAGTTTTCAGGGTAGCTTTACCCTTTTGTTGTTATGCTTGTGTGACGGCTTTTCTTATGCCCAAATGAACCTTGACAACTGAATATCTGCACCGCTTCTTACATACCGTTTCGGCGGATGTCGGGAGAAATCCCGATTAAATTCAGGAGGTTAATATGTGAAAAAGAATTATGAAGGCGGTGCAATATGAGCTTATACGAAACCGTCAAAGAACAGCTTGACCTGCGTTCCGTCGCAGAACATTATGGCATTAACAGCAGAAACGGAATGACCGCTTGCATTTTTCACGATGATCGCAGTCCGTCAATGAAGCTGTACGCCGACCATTATTACTGTTTCGGTTGCAGTGCCTGTGGCGATGTGACAGCGTTCACGGCAAGGCTGTTCGGAATATCACAGGCGGAAGCCGCACAGAAGCTTGCGTCCGACTTTGGCATTGCGGAATTACACAACACAGTAAAACCGTCCATAAAATCACAGCTCACCATTATCGGAGAACGTCAGAGAGAACAGGAGGCATTCCGTGTTCTCTGCGATTACTGCCACCTGTTGCGTTTCGCCCGAACAGAGCTTGCGCCTAAATCAGAGAGCGAGCCGTTTCATCCGCTGTTCATCGAGAGCCTGCAACATCTTGAAGAATATGAATTTTACTGCGATATTTTCATATCGGGCAGTAAAGAGGAAAGAACGAAATTTATGAACGAAAGGAGAAATTTTCTCAATGAACTTAAACGAAAACTCTACGCCCCTCTGGAGCGTGCCGAAACCATTGCGTAATGATAAATCGAGCCTGCCACCGTTCCCGATAAGCTGTCTGCCGATTGTACCAAAGGCTTTGGCGGTTGGAATTGCAGAGTCAACATCAACCGATGTTTCAATGGCGGCAACCGCTATTCTCTCTGCAATATCACATTGTTTTTCAGGCGTGTATCGAATGGAGGGAAAGCCCGACCACACAGAGCCGATAATCCTTTACTCTCTGATACTTGCAGAGCCGTCGGAACGCAAATCGCCTGTTATGAAGCCTGTGGAAGAACCGTTTATCAAATTCGCAGATGACTATAACAACGCAAACAGAGAGCAGATATATCTATCTCAGGAGAAACGCAACAAGCTGTCGGCAGAAATTGAACGAATGGAGAAAAGCGAAAATATTACAGCGCAGGAAATCGCAAAGAAGAAAGCCGAGCTTGATGAAACGTCTTGTAATTGCTTCAAGAGAGTTTGCATTGACGATGTTACACCCGAAGCGCTTGTGGGACTTTTACAGGATAACAAGACAATGCTGATGATTTCGTCAGAAGCGGGCGTATTCAAAAATTTCGGCGGTCGATACAGCAACGGCATTGCAAATGTTGACCTTATACTGAAATCTGGAACGGAGAGAGCTATCAGAAAGACCGCTGTAATGCTCCGCCAATTTATCTGAAACGTCCGTATTTGTCAATCTGCCTTTGCGGTCAGCCATATATTCTTGGAGAACTCTTTGAAAACCGTTCATTCCATTCAAGCGGCTTGGTTGCAAGATTTCTGTATAATTTTCCTGTTTCAAAAGTCGGAAACAGAAAATATGATACGATGACCGTAGATAAAAAAATCACAGAGAGCTATAAAACGTTTGTATATTCTGCTTTGAATTACAAGTACAACAGGCAGACCAACGAAGAAATCTTCCTGCATTTTACGTCGGAGGCAAAAACGGAATTCGAAAGATATTATGATACCGCCATTGAGCCGAAACTGCTGATTGATTTTGCGGAATGTCAGGATTGGGGCGGGAAATATCACGGATTGATTTTACGCCTGTGCGGTTTGCTTCACTGTATTAAATCCATTCAGGATAACGTTCCGCCAGAAAGCAGAGAGGTTGAATTACTCACTCTCGGACAGGCGATTGATATTGCCGACTATTATAAACAGCAAGCTCGTTATGCGTATGGAATTATGGGAGCTGACAGCGTTACGGATAACGCTGAATATATTCTGAACAAGCTGAAAGCCAACGGATACGAGAAAGTAAACAAACGAGAACTGCTCCGTATGTGCAGAAAATTCGGAAAAGCAGAACAGATGTCAGAGCCGTTGCGATTACTCACCGACAATGGATATATCCGTCAGATTAAGGACAACAGCGGTGTTGTGTATGAAATTAATCCTCTGTCACCGTCGGAGAAAAGGTCAGCGTGACACGTGACAGACGTGACAAACGTGACTTGCGTGACAGGCGGTTGTCACAGATGTCACGCCTGTCACACTTGTCACGTGTCACATCAACAGGAAAGGAGATTTATATGCCCCGAATGAGCAAGCACAACAAGCTTGAATGGAGCTTCTTTCTCTCTGAAAACGGACGTAAGAAATACAATATTCTTTGTCGCCATTGCAGAGAGAAATGCAAACAAAGCCATCGAGCCGTTGTTGTAGAATGCAGAAAATACGCTTCAAAACGAGGAAAAGAAACCGCATAGCTTGAAAAAGCAGTTCAAACCCTGCGGGGTAAGGCTGGAAGAATAGCAAGCATAGCATTTGTGTACCCAACGGCACAAAATGTGAAAATTGGGAGAACCCAAACCTCTTAGAAACTGTCGGCAATACTGCCGTAAAAAAATACGAAAGGAACGGAAAAAATGAAACATTGGAAAAAGAAAAACAATGAAATTGACGAGGACGGACGTTATCGCACAGTGCAGATAAAATTCTATGTCACGCCTGAAGAAAAAGAGGTAATTCAGAAAAGAATGGCTTTGCTCAGGCTTCATAATATGTCCACCTACCTCCGAAAAATCTCTATGGACGGTTATCTGATAGCGACAGATTATTCTTGCTTCAACAAGCTTTTTCAGGACGTTGATGTTGCAAGCAGAGCTATCAATCAGATTGCCAAGCGTGTGAACAGCACCGAAAATATTTACGCCGATGACATCAATGAAGTCAAGAAAAAACAGGAGCAGATATGGGACGATATCAGAAAAATGGCAAAGATTATTTTTGAATGTACGTAACCCTATTGACAAACGTAATCCAATCGTGTATAATCGCTTTAAAGCGTTAAATTATCCTGAAAACAGACAACTACAAAAAATAAATTGGAGGATAAAAACTATGGCAAATTCATATACAAACACAGCATTACTTGACCGCAATCGTCCGAGGAACGTAGTATTCTATGGACGTGTTTCCACAGAACACGAAGCTCAGCTTTCTGCACTTGAAAATCAGATGGAGTGGTATGAGGATATTGCAAAGCGTTATCTAAACTGGACTGTCGTTGACAAATATATCGACGAAGGCATCACAGGCACTCAGGCGAAAAAGAGACCCGCATTTATGAAAATGATTGCAGACAGCAAGACAGGAAAATTTGATTTAATCGTAACCCGTGAGGTTTGCCGTTTTGCGAGAAACACGGTTGATACGCTCACCCATACCAGAGAACTGAAAAATCTCAACATTGAAGTTTTTTATGTCGATGATAACATCTGGACAATGGACGGTGACGGAGAACTCCGCCTTACGATTATGGCAACGCTTGCACAGGAAGAAAGCCGTAAAGTGTCAGAGCGTGTGAAAGCAGGACAACATATTAGCAGAGAAAAGAAAATACTTTACGGCTGCGGAAACATTCTCGGATATGACCTGAAGCGTAACATCGGTGCGGACGGCAAATGGAATCCAAGCGAAAATACCTACATCATCAATCCCGAACAGGCGGAAACCGTCAGAATGATTTTCAAAATGTATTCCGAGGGTATGGGCGGAATGAAGATTTCAAAGGAACTGACAAAAGCAAAAAGACTTAACGCTTCGGGAATTGTGAAATGGGACGCAGGAATTATTATGAGAATAATCAATAATGCCACCTACAAGGGATATATCGGTTATAACAAATCTCACAGCAATAATTTTCTTGAACAGAAGCGTATCAACAAT
>JALCDN010000044.1 GCA_022641595.1 Ruminococcus sp.
GGGTTCAGACGGCGTAAAAAGTACATATGAAATCAAGTTTCATTTGATGGAAGATAAATCAGGAAATTATTAATTCTTCTTAAAAATAGATTTATTAATCTACAGATTCTTAGGACGTTTTGTATTAACGCCTACGACTCCTCCGATACCGCCTGAACAGACGGCTAAGAGGAGTCTTTTTATTTCGACTGATATTCCGTCAGAATCTGGTGTGAAGAGTCCGAAAACAGAAATTACTGTGCATATAAGAATTCCGCATATTATTCCCTCGATAAGACCGTGATGCCGTCTGAATCTTCCGCAAAGCAAAGCAGATATGAATATTCCGCTGTTAAGTGCAACAGCATTAAATGAGCCGACAGAGTCACAATTGTCCATAAAGAAGTAAATAAATACTGCAAACAAGGCAATAAGTGCAAATGTAACAGCAAGTCCTGAAAATGTGCAAAAGAGAAAGCTTCTTACGGGGTAAGACCACATACTTTTTTTATATTTATGCATAAAAACCTCCGCATATTATTCTTTAACAAATAATATGCGGAGGTTTTATTAATCAGAACATGTAGAACTTTGGATTATTCCACTTCAGAGTCTGATGGTTTAGATTCTTTAGATTTTTTGGACTTCTTTGCGGCGTCCTTCTGAGCAACTTCGGCTTCGTGCTTTGTTGTATTTTCAGAAATAGCCCATAGTTTTATGCGAAGCTTAGTGCGTTCACCGCCGGTTTCGATAACAACGTTGTCATCGCCCTTGCGAACGACCATACCAACTATTCCGCCGATAGTAACTATTTCATCACCTATGTTTATTGAGGACTGCATATTTTTAGTTTCTTTTTCTTTTTTCTTCTGAGGGCGAATCATGACAAGGTACATAAAGAGAATGATTACGCCGAAAGAGATAAGCATACCCCAGCCGCCTGTTGCAGAAGAACCGGTAGTTGAAGCAGCAGTATCGGCAGCTGAAGCATTTATAACTGCAAAGCTTGCTGCACACGAAACTGATATTGCGGAAACTGCTGATTTGACTAATGCTTTCATTGTCATTAAAAATTACCTCCGAAAATTACTTTTAATTTATTTGGAAACACAGACAAAATCGAGGACATTTTTAAAAGTCCTGTTTAATCTTAGTGTTTCGTTATATATTCATCAATGGATTTAGCGGCAGTTTTGCCGGCACCCATTGCAAGAATTACGGTAGCTGCACCTGTAACTGTGTCACCGCCTGCATAAATACCCTCACGGGAAGTAAGCATATCTTCGTTGACAACAAGACAGCCTTTTTTGTTAGCGAGAAGACCATTTGTACTAGTTCGGATAAGTGGGTTAGGCGAAGTGCCGATAGCCATAATAACGGTATCTACATCAAGGAGGTACTCTGAGCCTTTGATTTCAACAGGACTTCTTCTGCCGCTGCTATCGGGTTCACCGAGTTCCATTCTGATGCATTGCATAGAGCATACTCTGCCATTTTCGTCACCGATGATTTTGACGGGGTTATTGAGGTTGAGGAAAGTTACGCCCTCATCTTTTGCGTGATTGACTTCTTCACGACGTGCAGGCATTTCGTCTTCTGAGCGTCTGTAGACGATGTAGACTTTTTCAGCTCCCATTCTCAAAGCACTGCGAGCGGCGTCCATAGCAACATTGCCGCCGCCGACAACAGCAACAGCTTTAGATTTAATTACAGGCGTGTCATAGTCAGGAAGATAGCCTTTCATAAGGTTAATTCTTGTGAGGTATTCGTTAGCGGAGCAGACACCGACGAGAGCTTCGCCCTCAATACCCATAAATCTTGGCAGACCGGCGCCTGAGCCAATGAAAACGGCTTCAAAGCCCATATCCATAAGTTCGTCAACAGAAAGTACCTTGCCTATGACCATATTCGTCATAATTTCGACACCGAGCTGTTTAAGTGAGTTGATTTCCTTTTGAACTATGTCTTTAGGAAGTCTGAATTCAGGTATACCGTACATAAGAACACCGCCAGCGGTATGGAATGCTTCAAAGATAGTGACGTTGTAGCCAAGTCTTGCAAGGTCACCTGCACAGGTAAGACCTGACGGTCCACCGCCGACAACAGCTACCTTGTGACCATTTTTAGGTGAAAGAGGATGGTTATCTGAAGGATTTTTCATCATATAGTCAGCAGTAAATCTTTCAAGGCGACCGATACCAACAGGTTGACCTTTAAGACCTCTTACGCATTTACCCTCGCACTGGTTTTCCTGAGGGCATACACGACCGCATACAGCTGGCAGACCGTTAGTTGACGTAATGACATCGTAGGCTTTGTCAATAGAGCCGCTGACAATATGAGCGATAAATTCAGGAATTCTGACACCTACAGGGCAGCCGCTTACGCACGGCATATTTTTGCAGTGAAGACAGCGTTGAGCTTCTTCCTGAGCCATTTCGTAGGTGTAGCCGAGAGTGACCTCATTGAAATTTCTGGCTCTTACGGATGGTTCTTGTTCTGGCATGGGGACTTTATTTGGTGACATATTAGGCATATCTATCACAAGCCACAGTAATCTGTGGTAAACTCCTTTCAAAAAATCTGGCGGAGGAGTCCGCATAGTTTTAATGAAGTGTAATCAAAGACCGCTTCTCAGTCTGCATTCATGTTCTGCTTCACGGTAGGTAGAGTTTCTTGACATAAGCTCGTTGAAGTCAACGAGGTGACCGTCGAAATCAGGACCGTCAACGCAAGCGTACTTAGTCTGTCCACCGACAGTTACACGGCAACCGCCGCACATACCTGTACCGTCAATCATAATAGGATTAAGGGATACAATAGTTTTTATGTTAAATTCTTTGGTTACATCGCATATAAATTTCATCATAGGAACAGGACCAATAGCGATAACCTCGTCATAGTGCCTGCCATTTTCTATAAGTTCACGAAGTGCGTTGGTGACGAAGCCTTTTTTGCCGTAGCTACCATCGTCTGTGCAAAGGATGAGTTCGTTGCAAGCGGATTTGAATTCATTTTCGAGGATAACCATATCCTTATTGCGAAAGCCGGCTATGACGTCAGTGCAAATGCCGTTATTAAAGAGCTGTTTAGCCTGAGGGTAGGCGATAGCACAGCCGACGCCTCCGCCGACAACGCAAACTCTTTTGGCATTTTCGTCAACGTGTGTAGGCAGACCGAGAGGACCTGCAACATCAAGTATATAGTCACCCTCGTTAAGTGTAGCGAGCAGAGCAGTAGATTTACCTGCAATCTGGAAAATAATAGTAATAGTTCCGGCATTTCTGTCGTAATCAGCGATAGTAAGCGGAACTCTTTCGCCTTTTTCGTTTACACGGAAGATAATAAACTGACCTGCGAGGGCTTTTTGGGCGATAAAAGGTGCATTTATTTCCATAAGAATGACAGATGGATTAAGTTCTCTTTTTTTAATAATAGTGAACATTATTGTACCTCCTGTAGCAAGAGAAGATTAATGGTATTTGCAGAGTGGTGTTTGATAAAAAACAGAGGTTTTCTATAATTATATCATATAGCTGGCTTTATTGCAAGCACAAATATCCGAGAAAAGAATATTTATGTATTTTGGAAAATGACTATTATGATATATAATATGGCTGTCGAGTATACTACTCAACAGCCAATGAATATGTACTATTTTATAGCAAATCACATCGCTACCGTGTTGAAACTAAAGGTTTAGTAATACTAATTGCGGAACTGGTTAAAGCGAACGCCTTACGAATACCTTATATAATATATTGCGATAAAGAATGTCGCTACCGTGTGAAAACTAAAAGTTTAGTAATGCTAATTGCGGAACTGGTTAAGGCGAATGCCTTATATAATATCTTGCGATAAAAATGTCGCCACCGTGTTGAAACTAAAGGTTTAGTAATACTAATTGCGGAACTGGTTAAGGCGAATGCCTTACGAATGCCTTATATAATATATTGCGATAAAAATGTCGCTACCGTGTGGAAACTAAAGGTTTAGTAATACTAATTGCTGGACTGGTTAAGGTAAATGCCTTATATAACATATTACGATAAAAAATGTCGCTACCGTGTGAAAACTAAAGGTTTAGTAATACTAATTGCGGAACTGGTTAAGGCGAATGCCTTATATAATATATTGCGATAAGAATGTCGCTACCGTGTGGAAACTAAAGGTTTAGTAATGCTAATTGCGGAACTGGTTAAGGCGAATGCCTTACGAATGCCTTATATAATATATTGCGATAAAAATGTCGCTACCGTGTTGAAACTAAAGGTTTAGTAATACTAATTGCGGAACTGGTTAAGGCGAATGCCTTACGAATGCCTTGTTAAGAAAAAAGTGGAAAAATAATAAAGCCAATAAACATTACAGCACACATTACAAGAACAAGTATTCTCATAATAAGCTTTTTATCGCTGCCATTTGATTTCTTATTATTATTCAAAGTTCTCACTCCTTAGAATCAGTGCTTATTTTTAGGACGGCGTCTGCGGTCAGGAGAAGCGTCCGGACGGTCGAAAGTTTTTTTATCAGAGAATCTGCGTGGGCGACTGTCTTTACCCGAATTGTTACCCCCATTTGCTCTGAAACGCTGTTCTTTGTTAAACGGACGTTTTTCCTTATCGCCGCCCTCATAGAGCTTTACTTCAACCTTATGACCGTTGATTTTACCTGAATTCATAGAATCGATAACGTAATCGGATTCTGACTCAGGAACCTCGACGGTAGTATGTTTATCAAAGATATCAATTTTACCAAAATCACGACCCGGCATACCGGTTGCATCAACGAGTGCACCGAGAATGAAATTAGGGGCTGTACGCTGGTTACGACCGATGCTTATTTCTACCTTGACAGTTTTTGCACCAGGCTTACTTTGTGAACGTTTAAGCGGCTTAGGCATATCAAATTCAGGCAGAGTAGAAACGGCGTCATTAATTTTTTCGCTTATGAGAGCAGCGGCGATATTACGAAAATCGGTGCCGTTTTCAGCGAGTTTGTCGACAGTGTCGAAAGCTTTCTGTGAAATTTCATTACCTGCAAGTTCTGTAACATTCTGAACAATTTCATTTATCTTGTTTTCGATTATGCTGTTTTTATCAGGGAGATCTTTTTCCTTGATTTCAGCCTTTGTGAATCTTGAGATTTCACGAAGCTCAGCGACCTGACGTCTGCCGCTTATGAGTGTGTAGGCAACGCCTGCCAGACCTGCACGGCCTGTACGACCGATTCTGTGTATGTAGTATTCGTTATCCTGAGGAATATCGTAATTGAAAACGGCATCTATACCGCTTACATCGATACCTCTTGCAGCAACATCGGTTGCTACGAGGACTGAAATTGAACCGCCTTTAAAGCTGTTCATAACCTGAGTACGCTGACCCTGTTTCATATCTCCGTGAAGACCTGCAGCCTTGAAACCGCCCTTGAGGAGTTCTTCGGTAAGTTCGTCAACCATTTTCTTTGTGTTGCAGAATACCATTGAAGATTTAGGGGAATAAGCAGCGAGAAGGAGCTTAAGAGCGTCAGTTTTTCTGCCCATAGCGACTTCAAAGTAGAACTGTTCGATAAGGTCAACGGTTTTACTTTTAGCCTCAATTTTTATAATGACAGGGTCGTTCTGATATTTCTTGGTAATAGCGAGTATTTCGGGAGGCATAGTAGCAGAGAAGAGGACGGTCTGACGTTCAGACGGAACCTCACTCAGAATGCTTTCTATGTCATCACGGAAGCCCATATCGAGCATTTCGTCGGCTTCATCGAGAATGACGGTGCGGATATTTTCGAGTTTAAGGGTACGTCTGCGCATATGGTCCATAACACGACCAGGAGTACCGACAACGATGTCAGCGCCACGTTTAAGGTCGTGGATTTGTTTGTCCATGCTTGCACCGCCATAAACAGCGACAGGTCTTACCCAAGTTTTGAACTTAGCGAATTTTTTAAGTTCTTCGCATGCCTGCATAGCGAGTTCACGGGTAGGGCAAAGTATGAGAACCTGAACATTATGTGAGCCGTTGTTTTCGATGCTTTCGATTGCCGGGATACCGAAAGCAGCGGTTTTACCGGTACCTGTATTTGAGCGGCCTATTACGTCTGCACCCTCCAAGAGCAGGGGGATACTTCTTTCCTGGATTTCGGTCATTTCCTGAAATCCAAGCTCATCAACAGCCATAATAAGCTCCTGAGAGAGATTTAATTCATTAAATTGCATTAAAAAGTCCTTTCTTAAAAAACTGTACAAAAACAGTGGAATACAAATAAATAAAAAAATGGGAACAGAGACCCACTTTTAATAATAGCACATATTTTTCGTCAAGTCAAGAGGAAACGCAGCAATCTTAGATATTAAAATGAGTTAAAGAAATCCCCGGGAACGTTAATCCTACCTTACTAAATAGTTTAAGGGCACCTCTAAAAACCGTTTGATCAAGGAAAAATCAGATATATGCGGCAGCTGAAAGGAAACCTTCCGAAAGCTTGCTGTCGCACTATGAGGGAGGTTGACACAGCAGATGCCGTGTATAGCTGTTTTTTCTCAAAAGGAGTTTTTAGATGTGCCCTTAATGTTCCCGGAGGTTTATAATCAGGATATGTCGGCAAGCTCGAGGTAATCGCTGCCAAATTCGGAGATATAGTCTTTACGACCCTGAAGGTCGTCACCGAGGAGCATTTCGAATACTTCAGCGGAGTCCTTGAGGTCTTCGGCAGTAACCTTTATAAGGCGGCGTGTATCTGGGTTCATAGTAGTAAGTGACATCATTTCCGGTTCGTTTTCGCCGAGACCTTTAGAGCGTTGCAGAATATGTTTTTTATTGCCGAGTGATTCAATAATTTTCTGTTTTTCCTTTTCAGTGTAGGCGAAGTACGTTTTGTCTTTTGTAGTTATTTCAAACAGAGGTGATTCGGCGATGTAAACATATCCTTCTTCGATGAGAGTTGGTGTAAGGCGATAAAGCATAGTGAGGATAAGCGTGCGTATCTGGAAGCCATCGACATCGGCATCAGTACAAATAACGATTTTATTCCATCTGAAATTATCAATATTAAATGATGAAAGGTCCTTGTTAGCTTTTGAAGTGACCTCAACACCGCATCCGAGAACTTTTATAAGGTCAGTAATTATATCGTTTTTGAAAATTTTGGTATATTCGGCTTTAAGGCAGTTAAGAATCTTGCCTCTTACGGGGATAACTGCCTGAAAGTCGGCATTTCTTGCAAGTTTAACAGAGCCTAAGGCAGAATCGCCCTCCACGATATAGATTTCACGGCGTGAAGTATCTTTTGTACGGCAGTCAACGAATTTTGGTACCATATTGGCAAGGTCAATAGTACCGGAAAGTTTTTTCTTCATATTCTGGCGAGTTTTTTCGGCATTTTCACGGCTTCTTTTATTTAGCAGGATTTGTTCTGCAATTTTATTAGCCTCATCAGGATTTTCTATAAAATAGACTTCAAGTTGATGCTTGAGAAACTCAGTCATTGCTTCGTAGATAAATTTATTGGTAATAGCTTTTTTAGTTTGGTTTTCATAGGAAGTGCTTGTTGAGAATGAAGAAGAAACGAGTACAAGACATTCTTCTACATCGCTGAAATTAATTTTGCTTTCGTTTTTGAGGTAGCCGTTATTTTGTTTGAGGTAAGAATCTATCTGAGAAACAAAAGCCTGTTTAACAGCACGTTCCGGAGAGCCGCCGTGTTCGAGGAAGCTTGAATTGTGGTAATATTCGATTTGTTTCACCTTATTTGAAAACGTAAGAGCAACATCAAGTTTTACCTTATATTCAGGTTTATCCGGACGGTCGCTGCCTTTTTTTTCGCACTGCCAATGCTGTATAGATGTAAGGGTTTTATCCTCAGCGATTTCCTTAACGTAGTCGGTTATACCGTTTTCATAGACGAAAGAAGTTTCTGTAAAGTTGCCGATTTCGTCCTGAGAGCGGAAGATGAACAGAATATTAGGGTTTACAACAGCTTGTCTTTTCAGTATATCGTGAAAATACTCATCAGGGATATTTATGTCAGTAAAGACATCAAGGTCTGGTTTCCAGCGAGTTTTTGTACCAGTTTGTTTTTTATTGTAATCGGACTTTTTAAGACCGCCAATATTTTCGCCTTTTTCAAAATGGAGATTAAATTTACATCCATCTCTTATGACTTCAACGTCCATATATTCCGAAGAAAACTGGGTTGCGCATAAACCGAGACCGTTAAGACCGAGAGAATATTCATATGAATCTGCTGAGTCGTCATATTTACCGCCTGCATATAGTTCGCAGTAGACAAGTTCCCAGTTATAGCGTTGTTCTATCTTGTTGTAATCGACAGGACAGCCACGACCGAAGTCTTCTACTTCGACAGAGCAGTCGTTATAATGTGTAATGATTATTTTATTTCCGTAACCGGAGCGAGCTTCATCGATTGAGTTTGAAATTATTTCAAAAACGGAATGCTCACAACCGTCAAGACCGTCCGAACCGAATATAACTCCGGGACGTTTTCTTACTTTGTCAGCACCCTTTAGCATTGTGATACTTTCGTTTCCGTAATCAGTTTTTTTAGTCATATGTCATATAGTAAATGCAGCAGTATTAAGAAATTGTTTTCATAAGAAATATGTGCGGAGTTTGTAGATACCTTGAATAAAGCTGCATAAGCTCCTTTCCGAACAGAGGTTATCGAGCGGTAATCTCCGAGAGTTTACCATACAAATATCATAACACATAAATTTGTTAATTGCAAGAAAAATAAAATTGCTGAAGCGGCACTTTTCAATGGCAGCGTAGTTATAGTATTATGAGTGTCCTTAAGCTAATCAGGTATAAATTAAAGAGTCACCGTAGCATACCCTGACATTATATTTTTGTGCATATTTCAAATTATATGAATATGAGGTTTTGATATTCAGAATGAGAATCATATCGCTGTTTGAGGTTATAATTTCGTCAGCACGTTGAAATGCTGCAAAATCTGGTTCAAGTGAGGCGATAATAAAGCTGTCGGCATTTTTTTGTATAAATGCAAATTTATTGTTAGTTTTATCGTCCCATTGACGGCATATGTTTTTATAGGGAATTACTATATTCATTTTGATATTATAGATGTCTTTTATGCAGCAGATAATTTCTGCTGCTGAAACAGTAATATCGTCGTAGCAGTTAAAAAAGAAAGAGTTATAGCCTTGATTTATGCAGCTATGAATATTTGTCTGTAAAGTAGCCCTGAATGAGTTATTATAATCAGCAATTTTTTCCGAGTAGGAATAGGCTATTGAGCATCTCATAAAGCACGCCTTTCATATGTTATAAATTTATAACATAAATTATACCATATTAATATGGCATAAATCAAGATATAATTTATATCAGAGGGTGATAAAATGAGTGAAAAATTAAAAATAACGAAAAAAAATCCTTTAAAGGGTGATGACGGTTACAAAACGTTTTCTGTAAGAGTGAAAGATGATACAATAAATGAAATAGAAAAGATTTCTGCAAAGACAAATCGTTCACGCAATGAACTTATAAATATGATGCTTGAATATGGCATTACGCATTATATAATTGAGGAGTAAGCTTATATATGCGATATGCGAAAAAGTAGTAATCATTTAGAAGAGAATTGCTTTAGGCACAATAATAAGCCGAAAAAGCTGTACCGTTTGGTACAGCTTTAATTATTAATTTTCCTCAAAATTCAGAAAAGACGTTATAGAGCAACTGAAAGCACTATTTATTTTTTCTTGAATTGCAATTTTTCGAGCAGTTTTTGCAGTCACCGCAGCAGCCTTTATTTTTGATAGCCGAACGCAGACTTATAATAAAAGCAACAGCGATTAATGCGATAAGTATGTAATCGACAGCACTCAATTTGTTCACACCACCAGTTCTGCAAGTCTGAAAGCGACGAAAGCACACAACCATGCGACAGAGCATTGGAAAACAACTATGCAGATTGTTTTAAAGGTTGAACCGAGTTCTTTTTTTATTGTGGCAATAGCGGCGATACACGGAGTGTAAAGGAGAGTGAATACGAGAAAGCTGACAGCCGTTGTTGTAGTAAAGAGTGAGCCGAGATTTGCAGCAAGCTGACTGTTGCTTGATGAGAGAAGTACACCGAGAGTACTTACAACTGCCTCCTTAGCAGTAAGACCTGTAATAAGGGAAGTAGAAATTCTCCAGTCACTGAATCCGAGTGGAGCGAAAACAGGTGCGATTAATCTGCCTATGTCTGCAAGCAGACTGTTGGAGCTGTCAGAAACGACATTAAGACGTGAGTCAAAGCTTTGCAGACACCATATGATGATAGTTGCCGCAAAGATTACGGTAAAAGCTTTCTGAATGAAATCCTTTGCTTTGTCCCACATAAGCATAAGAACGCTTTTTGCGGACGGAAAGCGGTAATTCGGAAGTTCCATTACAAAAGGTACAGGGTTGCCCTTGAAGTGTGTTTTATTAAGAATTAAAGCACAGACAATGCCTACAAGTATTCCTGTAACATATAAGGCGGTCATAACAAGCGGCTTATGTTCAGGGAAAAATGCGGCGGTAAATATAGCGTAGATAGGAATTTTTGCAGAGCAGCTCATAAACGGAACGAGCATAATAGTAAGACGTCGGTCACGTTCAGATGAAAGAGTTCTTGTTGCCATAACCGCAGGTACTGAACAGCCGAAACCAATAAGCATTGGCACGAAGCTTCTGCCTGAAAGACCTATTTTTCTCAGCAGCTTGTCCATAACGAAAGCAATACGAGCCATATAACCGCTGTCCTCAAGAATTGAAAGGAAGAAGAAAAGTGTAATGATTATCGGCAGGAAACTCAGAACGCTGCCTACACCTGCAAAGATGCCGTCAATTATAAGACTGTGAACAACTGGGTTTATGCCGTAAGCTGTAAGACCTTTGTCAGCAAGGTCAGTTACTTTGTCAACGCCTATTGATAGCAGACTGCTGAGTGAACTGCCGATAACATTGAATGTAAGCCAGAAAATTGTTATCATAATGATAAGAAAAGCAGGGATTGCAAAGAATCTGTGAGTAAGAACGTTATCGATTTTAATACTTCTGAGGTGTTCTTTGCTTTCGTGACATTTTACAACAGTGTCGGCGCATACATTTTCAATAAAGGTATAGCGCATATCAGCAAGAGCAGCGTTTCTGTCCATACCTGATTCAAATTCCATTTCGACAATAGTGTGTTCAAGCATATCAAGTTCGTTCTGGTTAAGTTCAAGACGTTTAGTGATATCCTGGTCGCCCTCAACGATTTTAGTTGCGGCGAAACGAGCTGATATGCCTATCATTTCGGCGTGGTCCTCGATAAGGTGAGTTACGGCGTGAATACATCTGTGAACAGCACCTGAGCAAAAGTCTGTTTTTACGGGATAGATTTTTTTTGAGGCAGTTTCGACAGCTCTGTGAATAAGTTCATCGATACCTTCGTTTTTTGCGGCACTTATTGGTACTACAGGTATGCCGAGTCTTAGTGAGAGAGCGTCAACATCGATAGTGCCGCCGTTTTTTCTGACCTCGTCCATCATATTCAGTGCAAGAACCATAGGAATTTTGAGTTCAAGCATTTGCAGTGTCAGATAGAGATTACGTTCAATATTTGTAGCGTCAACGATATTTATAATGCCGTCTGGTTTTTGTTCGAGCAGGAAATCACGGGTGACGATTTCCTCCTGAGTGTATGGACGTATGGAGTAAATTCCGGGTAAGTCAACAACGCTGTCTTCTTTGAAGCCTTTGATTTCGCCTGATTTACTGTCGACTGTCACGCCGGGAAAATTGCCTACATGCTGATTTGCACCTGTAAGCTGATTAAACAAAGTAGTTTTACCGCAATTCTGGTTACCTGCGAGAGCAAAAATCATTTATTAGCCTCACTTTCGGGAGTAATTTCTATATTTTTAGCGTCATCGAGTCTTATAGTAAGCTCATAACCTCTCAGGTGAAGCTCAATAGGGTCGCCCATAGGGGCTACTTTTCTGACCATAACTTTAGTTTTGGGAATGAGTCCCATATCGAGCAGTCTTAACCTTAGTGCGCCTTCGCCGCCGACGGCAGTAATTGTAGCAGATTGACCTGCTTTAAGCTTATCCAAAGTCATATGTATCCTCCTTGCTGTAAATCGAACACTTTTCAAATATTATTTCCGGTGTGTTTCTGAAACGCACCTCTAAATACAGTTTACCATTATTGACTTAAAATGTCAAACACGTTGCGGTAAGAAAAATAAAAAGCAGGAAAGAGACGAAAAACGGAGCCATAAAGGCTCCGTTAAATGTTGCACAAGGCTAATCAGATAGAGAAAAGCAGGTCTGAGTATGATGGCAGAGGCCATATATCTGAAGAAACGCACATTTCGGTTTCGTCGACGATAGCTCTGAGAGTCTGCATCTGAGAAAATACTTCATTTCTGTAAAATCTTGCCATAGGTTCGCCCTCTTCCTGACCCTGAGCGGCGATAACTTTTTCGTCGAGAGAGTCAACAGCGTTTACGATGCCTTCTGTGAGGCTTGAAAGCTTGGAAGCAAGGTTCTTTTCGACGCTTGCACTGATACCGACAGCAATTTTTGAAGCAGCAGCATCGCATACAGATTTAGTATATGAAATGCAGGCAGGGATAATGAGCTTTTTAGCCATATCGAGCATTGTAAGAGCTTCAATATTGATGACCTTGCTGTAATTTTCGAGAAGAATTTCTGTTCTTGAAGCGATTTCGGTAGGTGTATAGACCTTGAATTTTTCGAACATACTAACAAATTCAGGACGAGTATATTGAGGGAGAGCGTCAACAGTAGAAACAAGGTTTGGCAGATGTCTTACGTTGACAGCTTCGTCGATCCATTCATCGGAATAGCCGTTGCCGTTGAAAATTATCTGTTTGTGTTCCTTGATAGTTTTAACGAGGAGAGCGTTGAGTGATTTCTCAAAATCGTCGGCATTTTCGAGCTGGTCGGCAAATTCACAAAGTTCCTGAGCAACAACAGTATTAAGTATAGTGTTTGTGCAGGAAATAGAGTCAGCAGAACCAAGCATTCTGAATTCGAACTTATTGCCTGTGAAAGCGAAAGGAGAGGTTCTGTTTCTGTCTGTAGTATCTTTAGGGAAGTTAGGGAGAGCGTCAACGCCGATAATAAATTCCTTGTCAGCGATTGAAGCAACCTTTGTACCGCTTTCGAGAGCTTCGATAACAGCCTCAAGTTCTGAACCGATGAACATAGAAACAACGGCAGGAGGAGCTTCATTAGCACCAAGTCTGTGGTCATTACCTGCAGAAGCGGCAGAAAGTCTCAGAAGAGGAGCATATTCGTGAACGCCCTTGATAATAGCACAGAGGAACGTAAGGAACTGTAGGTTATCCTGAGGTGTGTCACCAGGGTCGAGAAGGTTCTGACCGTCGTTTGATGACATAGACCAGTTGTTATGCTTACCTGAACCGTTTACACCGGCAAAAGGCTTTTCATGGAGAAGGCATACAAGACCGTGCTTGAGAGCGATTTTCTTCATAATTTCCATAGTAAGCTGATTGTGGTCAGCAGCGATATTTGATGTAGTGAAGATAGGAGCAAGCTCGTGCTGAGCAGGGGCAACTTCGTTATGTTTAGTTTTTGCGTATATACCGAGTTTCCAGAGTTCCTCATCGAGGTCTTTCATATAATCGGAAACTCTCTGCTTGATGTTACCGAAGTAGTGGTCTTCAAGCTCCTGACCCTTAGGAGGCTTTGCACCGAAAAGGGTTCTGCCTGTTAGGATAAGGTCTTCACGCATATCGTAATATTTTTTGTCAACGAGGAAGTATTCCTGTTCAGGGCCAACAGTAGTTGTAACTCTTGTAGCTTTGTCGTTGCCAAAGAGTCTGAGGATTCTGAGAGCCTGTTCGCTTACTACTTCCATTGAGCGCAGCAGAGGAGTCTTTTTATCAAGGATTTCGCCTGTATAGGAACAGAAAGCAGTAGGAATATAGAGTGAATTATCCTTAATAAAAGCACAAGAAGTAGGGTCCCATGCAGTATAGCCTCTTGCTTCAAAAGTAGCTCTGAGTCCGCCTGACGGGAATGAAGAAGCATCAGGTTCGCCCTTAATAAGTTCCTTGCCGGAAAATTCGATAATGACGTTACCGTCGGAGGTAGGAGTAATAAAAGCGTCGTGTTTTTCTGCAGTGACGCCTGTCATAGGCTGGAACCAGTGAGTATAGTGAGTAGCACCTTTTTCTACAGCCCAGTCCTTCATAGCATTGGCAACAACATCGGCAACGTCCTGATCGAGAGCGATACCAAGTGTCTTTGTTTTAAGAACCGATTTATAGACATTTTTTGGAAGTCTTTCCCTCATAACAGTGTCACTGAAAACATTGCAGCCGAAGAAATCTGAAACCGACTTAAATTCTTTCTGTTCTGACATAATAAAATCCTCCTTAAAAAATAAAGGCATTTCGACCGTAAGATTCAAGTTTAAATCCACAGCCGAAACGCCATTGTTTCATTTGCTTATATACTTTATATGTTTATTTTACCGCAATCGTTACACTTTGTCAAGTGATTCGGAAGTTTTTATCGTTTTTTACAATATACGACAACTTTGAGAAAACTTTTTCTGCAATCCTTACAAATTTCCAATAATTTCAAGCTGTAATGCTATTGTATTGATGTGGCAACTAACTCTTGAATTTTTCTGTTTGCCTAAAAGTCAAAATCTGTCGTCAGAAAAACTTGCAATACGCCGGTATTACTGTGCTTTCATTTATAAGCTTTTGATTTTTATTCTGCGCATAAAATATTCACAGTTTAGCTGCCGCATCAATAGAAGTTGAAATTTCAAAAATTCCGAAAATAGGAAAATAGGGTTGATTTTTGAAGGAGGAAAAGTTATAATAAGTATGTGGCATTTCTAAAAACCTCTTAAAAAAAACAGGCTTTTACAGATGTCCTATACAGATTATTTTATAGATGCCTATATGGTATGTTGGGAGGACTTTTTGGAAAATCATGTTATAACAGTACTTGCGTCGCAGTCCCCAAGACGACGTGAGCTTCTTTCACTGATAACGGATAATTTTATTGTTGTCAGTCCGAACGTAAAGGAAATTTTACCGGAAAATATTGAGACCGAAAAGGCGTCAGAGTATCTTGCAAATCTGAAAGCCTCAGAAACAGCAAAAAAATTTCCTGATGATCTTGTGATAGGCTGTGATACGACAGTAGTAATCAATGACAGGATTCTCGGCAAACCAAGCAGTAAAGATGAGTGCAGCGAATTTCTTCACGCTCTGTCAGGTAATACTCATAAGGTAATAACAGGCTGTGCATTGTATCTTTGCGGTGAAAGCACTGTATTTTCGGTTGTGACGGACGTTGAATTCAGAAAGCTCTCTGACAGCGAGATTGAACAATATATCGCCACAGGCGAACCGTTCGATAAGGCTGGCGGCTACGGAATACAAGGAAAAGGTGCACTTCTTGTCGAGAAAATAAACGGTGACTATTTTAACGTTGTTGGACTTCCGGTGTCAAGACTTAATATCGAAATAAAAAAATTGCTCAGCCAATATTTCCAAAGCTCATCGGCTGAATAATTATAGTAATAAGGAGATTATTTATGAATAATGCATTTAAACCTGCCGATATACTCGTTCCGAAAAGCGGTACGGATATGAAACTGTGGTCTGTAGTTGCCTGCGACCAGTATACAAGTGAACCTGAATACTGGAACGAAGTCTATTCGGCTGTAGGTACAAATCCATCAACACTTAACCTTATTTTGCCTGAAATATACCTTGAGGACAACGATGTTGACAAGCGTATAGAAAAAATTCACGGCGAAATGAAAAAATACCTTGCCAACGGAATTTTCGATGAGTACAAAGATTCTGTAATCTATATCGAAAGAGTTCAGAGCAACGGCATAGTAAGAGCAGGCATTATAGGAAAAATTGACCTTGAAGAATATGATATTTCAAAGGGAAGTACATCTCAGGTAAGAGCTACAGAGGCAACCGTAATTGAGAGAATACCTCCGAGAATAAAAGTCAGAAATGGTGCAGAGCTTGAGCTTCCACATATTATGGTTCTTATTGACGATGAGGATAAAACTGTTATTGAACCTCTGTTTGCAAACAAAAATAAATTCCGTAAAATATACGATTTTAGCCTTATGCAGGGCGGCGGAAGTGTTTCAGGATTTGTTGTTGACAAGGAAAGTCAGAAAAATATCTTATCTTCACTTGAAAAACTTGGCGACGCTGAATGCTTCAATAAAAAATATTCTTTGAACGATACTCCTGTTTTGCTTTACGCAATGGGTGACGGCAATCATTCTCTTGCAACTGCCAAGCAGTATTATCAGAATCTGAAAGCCGCAAATCCTGATAAGGATATGTCTTCACATCCTGCAAGGTATGCACTTGTTGAAATTGTTAACCTACACAGCAATGCTCTTTGTTTTGAGGCAATACACAGAATCGTAAAGAATGTTGATGTTGACAAGCTTATCGCCGAAATGAATGAAAAGCTTGAAATAACTTCACAACCTCAGCAGCAGTCATTCAGATATTATATCGGTGGAGTTGAGAAAACCGCTTACATCGGTAAGCCTTCTTCAAATCTGACCGTAGGCTCGCTTCAGACATTTCTCGATTCTTACTTGAAGGAAAACGGCGGAGATATCGACTATATTCACGGTGAGGATACAGTTAAGGCTATTGCCGATAAGTGTAACGGTATTGGTTTTATTCTTCCGGATATGAATAAAAATCAGCTTTTCCCTACCGTAATAAAGGACGGTGCTTTGCCAAGAAAAACTTTCTCAATGGGTCATGCCGCAGACAAAAGATTTTACATCGAAGCAAGAAAAATAACTGAATAGATTAAAGGCACCCTAAAAATAACCGAAACCAGCTTTCAGAGATACTATATATAATATAAAAAAATCCGTAACACTCTTTTGAATATTACGGATTTTTATTAATTCAAGGTGATATATTTGCTTGAAACCCAACCTAATCCATCATTACTACCCTTATATACAATAAGATACCAGCCGTTCTGCTCACTAATGATGTCTACTTTATCATGATTATTAAGTTTTCCTATTATAGCACTATTTATATTGCCGCTTTGACGTACATTAAGATATCCATTTGCGTCTAATGTTGACACATAACCGGAAGCTGCAAAATTTTTTGATGTATTTTTATTTGTTTCTGTTACTACCTCAGTTGATGTGATTGCAGTAGTAGTAGTTTCCTCAGGGGTTTCTTTTGTAGTGTTTGTAGTAGTTGTAGTAGTTGTAGTAGTTGTTGTTGTTTCTGTGGCTTTTTTGGTTGTTATAGTGCTCGATTTTGTTTGTTCAGATTTATCAGCATCGTTTGAACTGCTTATTTGGTCATAATTATCATTATTATTTCTATTTGTATAGTACATATATCCGATAACAACTCCGGCAGTAATAATAAAAATTGTTATAATTGCAATGATCCAACCTATATTCTTCGTTTTGGGCTGTTGATATGGAATTTGATAATTGTCATTGTACTGCTGATTATTGAGATTCTGATTATTGGCATTATACTGCTGATTTTGGAAATTTTGATTATTGGCATTATATTGCTGATTATTGAGATTCTGATTATTGGCATTATATAGATGATTTTGTTGCTGATTTTCATATTTTTGTTCATCTTCATCAATCTTTTGACCACAATAAATGCAAAATTTTGAGTCGTCTGATAATTTCTTACCACAATTAGTGCAAAACATTATTTGTACCTCCATACTAAGCTTGCTTCGCTCAATAATATAGGGCATCTCTAAAAACTCATTTTTAGAAAAAGCAGCTATGCACGGCATCTGCTGTGTCAACCTCCCTCATAGTGCGACAGCACGCTTTCGGAAGGTTTCTTTGCAGCTGCTGCACCTATCTGATTTTTCCTTAATCAAACGAGTTTTTATAGGTACTCATATACAATTATGAGCTTAATTGCTATTTTTATTGTTTTAACATAATTATACTTTGAAAAATAGTTTTTGACTAATAAATTTTTAATAAACATTTCCGTAAAAACTATTAAAACCATAGTAGCGAGTAATATAAGAAAAGTTAATTGCAATAAGAAAGTAAACTATGTTATATATTTATTGTAACATATTTATTCATAAGCTGTCAAGATATAGACAAATGTTTTGATTATAAATATGCACAAATTTTCATCTCAAAATTTGTACGCTTTTATAATTTAAAATTAGTGACGCTGTATAATAAAACTTGACACATTATTATAAAGTCTCGTTAAATTTGAGTATATGGCAAAAAATCCACTTACTATAGTCTGAAATTTCAAAAATACTGATTTCACAAAGCCATATGATAAAATACGACACTATATACATCTATCAGTTTTTAAAATATATTTCTGAAGCACGCAAGAGTGCTGGAAATTCAAACGCATTATCTAAATGGTCTTATTTTGCTTTCTTCGCCATTGCATATTATACTGGTATGCGCAAGTGGAAAATAAATGCACTTAAATGGTCTGATATCTATGATAATATTATTCATGTAAGCGTTCGGTTGCTCAAAAAATAAAAGGTAATAGAATTTAGGCAGCTTACTGCATAATAAAAACGACCAAGATTTCTCTTAGTCGCTTTGTACAAGTATTCTTTGAAATTTTTGTTTAACTTTTGGGGTGCATTTCACTGCCCGGTTGCTATCTTAGGATAGTTGCTGGGCAATGGAATTTTTGTATGATTTATTCTGCGACATTTTTTGCATCAAATCATTTAAACAAGTAATTTATAGATCAATCGCTAGGCTGAATGGCTTCTGGACCCGTTTCATGAGTACGAATTCGCATTGCACTTCTCACATCATAGCTTAGTATCTTTCCGTCGCCTTTTTCACCTGTATATGCAGCTTTCTGAATAGTATCAATAACTCTCTGTTCGCATTTTTCAGTCGAAAGAAGAACCTCAATCTTGATTTTTGGAAGCAAATGAAGCTCGACTTCCTGTTTGCCTCTGGTGTACTCCTTTACTCCGTGCTGTGAACCGCATCCCATTACCTGATAACAGGTGATTCCATGAATATCTATTGTGGCAAGGGCATCAATAACATCTTCCATTTTATCCTCACGGATATATGCTTCAATTTTTACTATCATTTCAAACCTCCTGTATCAATCAAGTCCGTTAAATGAAGGGTATGCGCTTTCGCCAAGCTCAGAACGGTCGAGTCCTATTCTCTCGTCATGTTCTTCAACACGTATCTTTCCAAATACTCTTGTGATGCCGTAACAAAAAAATGTACCTGCTATGGCAAGAATAATCATTATACCGATAGCAGCAAGCTGAATGAAGAATAACTTTACTCCGCCAAAGAAAAGTCCGTCTGAACCTGCGCTGTTTACTGATGTGCTTGCAAACAAGCCTGTGCAGATGCCACCCCAGATACCGCCGATACCGTGGCATCCGAAAGCATCAAGTGCATCATCATAGCCGAATTTTTTCTTGACGCATGATATCATAAAATAGCAAATTGGTGATGTTGTAAGACCTATTACAAGTGCCGCCCATACGGGAACATATCCTGCACCGGGTGTTATACCGATAAGACCTGCAACGATACCTGTTGAAGCTCCGATTAGGGTAGGTTTGCCAATAAGGATAATATCACAGAGCATCCATGCAAGCATTGCTGCCGCTGCCGAAACTGCAGTTGTTATAAATGCGTGAACTGCCGTACCGTTGATGCCGAGTGCCGAACCTGAATTGAATCCGAACCAACCAAAAAGCAGAAGGAACGAACCGAGTGCGACCATAGGGATATTATGTATCCTGTAATTCGTTGCCTTAAAATCATAGCGCCTGCCGAGAAGTATGCAGAGCACAAGTGCGCTTACGCCTGATGTTACATGTAGTCCGAGACCTGCAAAATCGAGTGCGCCGAGTTTCTTGAGAAAGCCTCCATTACCCCATACCATGTGTGTCACAGGATAGTAGACAATAATACTCCAGAGCATTATAAAGATAACGAGCGATTTGAATTTCATTCTTCCTGCAACAGAACCTGTTATAAGTGCTGGCGTGATGACTGCAAACATCATCTGAAAAATGCAGAATGTCATGTTTGATATTTGACTGCCATTCGTATATGGTTCTGTAAGTGAAACACCATTGAGTCCGATCCATTCAATACTGCCGATGATACCGCAGTGGTCTGTTCCAAAGCTAAGAGAATAGCCGAAAAGCATCCACATCACCATACCTGTTCCGATAGTAAATACAGATGCGAGCATGGTATTGGCGACATTCTTTCGCCTTACCAGTCCTCCATAAAAAAGTGCAAGTCCAGGTGTCATAAGCAGCACCAGTGTTGAGCATATGAGAATATATGCTGTGCTTCCTGTTTCCATTTTTCTCCTCCTGAAAATAAAAAATGGTGCATTATACCACACTTACGGCATCATGCACCCCATTGTGCAAAAAAAGGCAAAAAGAGACCGCGAAACATAACGTTCACGGCCTCTTTGCCTTAACTATTTAATATTATATTACTTCAAAACGAATTTGTCAAGAGATATTTTAAAATTTAATGCATTTAACTAAAATGAAGACATTGAAAACTTTCGAATACAACATCGATAACAGCATATTTTCCTTTCCTGTTTTCAGGAAAGTTAACTGCAAGACTTTTTTTACTATCTTTATATTTCTTTATTTTATGCCTTCTTCCATATTGACACAGAGTATGATGCTGTATAATAAAACTTGACACATATCAACAAGACAAAGTAAAATAAAAAAAGAATGGGAGTGTCATGAATGAGTACAGAAAGAAAATACGATGATGAATTCAAAAGGCAAGCAGTAAAATTGGCAAAAGAAGTGGGAACAAAGGCGGCTGTTGCGGAACTGTGTGTTCCCAAAAGCACTTTATTGGCATGGGTACGCAATGCAAATAATGGCTTGATAGATATGGGTTCCGGTACGCGTACATCGGAAGAATCGCTTAACCTTGCACAGCAGCTTCAAGCAGCAAATAAACACATAAAAGAGATTGAAAAGAAGAACCGAGAGCTTGAAGAATTAAATGAGTTTTTGGAGGAAGCATCCGCTTTTTTCGCCGCGAACCGTCGGAAGTCGGCAAAGA
>JALCDN010000045.1 GCA_022641595.1 Ruminococcus sp.
CCTTTTGTAAAAATTACCATTCATGAATAATAAATGTATTATACATAAATAATAACTATTTGTCAATACCATTTGTAAATTTTATTAGAAAAATCACAGTATTGTCAATCATTCAATAATACTGCGTCAAAATATTAATATATTAAGCACATATACATTTTTATAATGAAATGATATAGTACAATAAAACTCGACACTTTCATCATCGCCGAAATCGACATCGGGATCATAGTCCTGAGTAAAATCGTTATTCAGCCAATGTTCCAGCATTTCAAACTGCACATCGACTGTGTTCTTGAATTCCTCATCGTCCTCACGGCATTCGGAAGCATTGATCAGCTCAATGAGCGTTTCAAAGTTCTGCTCCTTTTCGGGATACAGCGTGAAAATCAATGCAATATACGCAGTATAGAGCAATTTTTCAGCTTTCGCCCAGAAGTCATCGCCAGACGGCTGCTGAGATTTTCAGCAGTTCTGTTTTCAATCAGAAACTCATTAATATAATGGTATCTCTAAAAACTTTCTTGGAACAAGTTCTTAATTATGATATCACATTACGCAAAAAATTACGTTGCATCCGATGCAAGCCATAAATTATTTTATACATTCTAATTAACTTATTGGAATATCATATCCATATCGCATTAAACATGTCAAAAGACAGGCTGCACCACAATCCGTTATATCATGTTGCAGTACATAAGTATAACTCATATTTTCACCTCATTATTAAGATGCGAGCATTGCTGTACAAAGCCGCTTTCTAAAAATAATCCGCATAAGTTTAAAACCTATGCGGCATTCTTTAAATTAAATCATCTTTTCTAAATTTATTATACCCAATCAACATATATACAGCAGAAAGCAATATGTATAATGCCAAAATAGATAGTTGGAAACTAATATCATTATTATGCACTAATAAATATCTGAATGTAAACATACCAAACATTTCATTAAACTTGTAAGAAAACATATTGAAATTTGTAAGATAGCCGAATAAAAGATATATAACATTATATACAATAATAACAATAATACTTCCTCCTATACCTCCTATTGTACTTCTGGTCATAAAAGAAAACGACAAACTGAGGATCGCATAAGAAATATATATTATAATGAAATCTAATGAATTTAATAGATAATGATGTATGTTTTCGCTAACAAATTCACTGCCGGTCATTGATACTAACAAGGCATACATTATGATGCACTGAATTATTCCTAAAAGCAGAATATATGGCAGTACAGCAATTAATTTGCCAAAGAAGATCTCTGATCTGGAA
The DNA here is from genome assembly GCA_022641595.1 of Ruminococcus sp. GTDB lineage: Bacteria > Bacillota > Clostridia > Oscillospirales > Ruminococcaceae > Ruminococcus. The sequence continues at coordinate 1,290 of JALCDN010000045.1, forward strand.
TGACCATTCATAACCAAATAGTAGCTAGTCTTATGCTTAAATTCATTTCCAAGGCTAATCGCTACAAGTACAATAATAGTAATAGTGCTAAACATTGTACAAGTGTCCAAAGAGCCTAAAAATTCCTCTAACGTATATTCGCTCATCTGCATTATGCCAGATACTAAAGAGGCGATAGTTATAAGAAAAAAAACAATAGCAGCCTTGATAAATATCCTCGTTTTCTTAATATAGTAAAAAAAATTCTTGCAAACATTTGTCATAACTATATAATCCTTTCTATTAATTAACTTTTGAAATAAAAAAGTCTTCTAATGACATGTTTGTTTCATTCAGTTTATAAAGAAGGATATCGTTCTTTACGAGTTGAGAAGCTATAGCTGATATATCTATATTCTCATCATATATTTTGATATTTCTGTTCTCTTTTTCGATATTTAAGTTTAAACATCCTAATTTACTTTTCAAAATTTCAGCACTTCTAACGACGTCATCAACACATACCTCTATATATGATTTACAGTTTTCGTCAAGATTCTTTTTTGAAAACTGGTCTATGATGTAACCGTTATCAATCAAGATATAATCTGTAGCGACCTGATATAATTCTGATAGGATATGACTTGAGATAACGACTGTGGTCTTGTACTCTTTGTTCATATCATTTATCAATTTTCTCATCTGAACGATGCCCATGGGGTCAAGTCCGTTTATAGGTTCATCGAGAAATAAAACCTCAGGTTCTGATAACATTGCCATTGCAATACCAAGTCTTTGTCTCATCCCAAGAGAAAAATTACCAGTTTTCTTGTTTCCTGTATCAGCTAGCCCTGCGAATTCAAGCCATTTTCTTGAAGGGTTTGTTTTTGAGGAAATACCACGACCTATCCTCTGAAGCTCCATGTTCTCATAAGCAGTCAGTGAAGGTTCATAGTAAGGAGTTTCGACAATAAAGCTCATACTCTTTCTATGCTCTGAAAGTCCGGCTTCATCATTTCTACCGTTGATTATGATTTTACCTGATGTCGGAAAAATCAGTCCTGCTATCATTCGTATAAACGTGGTCTTTCCTGCCCCATTTTTTCCTATCAAACCATATATATTACCGTTTTCAATTCTGACAGAAGCACCGTTTACCGCTTTATTCCCATTATATTCTTTGACAAGTTCTATGGTTTCAATCATAAATATTACTCCTGACTTAAAGTTTCTAAATATAACTGATATATCATTCCTGCTCTACAATACTCTACAGATAAATCATTATAGTTGTAAGATTCTCTATGTTCAACTTCAGTTCATACTTTTAACATCTTACTTCCAAGTTGCGTCATTGCAATGCTACCATGCTTCTGAATATTGGCGTTGACCTTAAAATCATAAGCGACCATCTCGGTCATTGCGACATAAATGTTACTGTAAATATCTTATATGGGCGCACCTACCAAAGCAGCTATAATTCGAAATAAGATAATCCTTAGCAACCAACGGTTACTAAGGATTATCTTATTATAATTTATTAAATGGAATTATTTCAATTATCCTTTTTAATAGTATTGAATCAAGAAATATCAATCAATATAGGCAGAACGTAATTACATGTCAAGTACGATTCTTTATACAACTATGCTACGATTTAACTTGACTGGAAAAATTAAAATAATATTATCTATTAAATTTTAATCATCCTATACCCAATACCAATATGTGTCTGAATATAGATCGGGGTTGCTGAATCTTTTTCAATCTTTTTTCGCAATGTTGCCATAAATACCCTAAGTGAAGGCGTATCGCTTTCAAACGCATTTACCCAGACTTCCTTCAAAATATAATTATGAGTTAAAACCTTTCCAACGTTTTTTGCCAAAAGGCAAAGCAGTTTATACTCAATTGGTGTCAAATGGACTTCCTTTTGATCAATAAAAACACATCCTGCACAATAATCAATTTTTAAACCACCATTTATAAATAACGTTTCATTTCCTTTGCCGCTGTTTAAATAATTCATCTTTCTTACAGCAACACGTATTCTTGCAAGTAACTCATCTATGCTGAACGGCTTTGTCAAGTAATCATCCGCTCCGGCATCAAGAGCATCGATTTTATCTTTATCTTCGCTTCTTGCACTCACAACTATTATTGGGTTATTTGACCATGTTCGTACTTTTTTTATTATTTCCACACCATCCATATCAGGCAGGCCTAAATCCAGAATAATAATATCAGGCTGTTTTGATACTGCAAGCAGAATTGCACTTTCACCGTTTTCAGCAGCAGTGTAGTTATAATCATGTGAATTCAAAGTTGTTGTTATCAAATTTCTGATTGCTTTATCATCTTCAATTACAAGAATAGATGTTTTATTCATTAACGTTCACCTCCACAAGCTCCAACGTAAATATAAAAACTGAACCGCTTTTCTTATTATCCTTTACATATATTTCTCCGCCATGAGCAGTTACAATTGATTTGCATAAAGCAAGACCTAATCCTAAACCTCTGCGATTATCGCCTGTACTTGTTCCTGATGTGAAAAACATATCAAAAATTTGTTCCTTGTCAGAATCACTTATACCTTTTCCGTTGTCTGCTATTTCTATCACGACTTTGTTCTTTCTTCTGTATGCAGATATATTGATGTCCGATCCGGGTTCTGTATAGTTTATAGCATTATCTATAATGTTGACTAAAACCTGAATAATCAGCCTTGCATCAACCTTTGCCATTAAAAATTCATCTTTTAAATTAACTGAAATATTATGTTCTGTTTTCTTTCTATTTATATGGAGCAGTGCTTCTGAAATAAGTTCGTCAATGAGTTCCGGATTTGTTTTGAGGCTTAAACTTCCGTTGTCAATTCGTGTAACAGAAAGAAGATTTTCAACTAAATTAATAAGCCACAATGAATCATCATAAATATCATTGAGCAGTTTTTTCTGAGAATCCTTATCAATAGAATTTTCATCAGAAAGTAAAATGTTTGCATTCCCCGAAATGCTGGTGAGTGGTGTTCTTAAATCATGAGAAATTGCTCTAAGAAGATTTGCTCTTAACCGCTCTCTTTCTGCCACCATTTGTGTTTCTTTCTGAATCTCATTAAGATTGTATTTTTCAATTGCAAAAGACATTTCATTCAGCATAGCAAACAGCAATGAACGCTCAAATGGATAGATTTCATCTTTACTTTTTAAAACTATACCTATTACAGCTAAAACATTACTTCTGTTGCTTACAGGCAGATACCAAACTTTCGCACCAGGCAAAGTATCCGTTGATGCACCGGCAGTTTTTTTATTATTTAAAACCCATGTAGCAACTGCATGTTCATCAGCGTTTGTATAAATACCATCAAGCGGGCTATCCTCATTATTTATAACATACGGCGGCAATAGCTGCTGATCCTTCGACAAATAAAATATTACAGGTTTATCCACAAGCTTCATAACCTGAGAAGCAGATTTTTTTATAATTTCATCAATATTTTTTGACCTTTGCAGTCTTTGGCTGGTTTCAAGCAACACTTCCGTTCTATGGGCATTTATAGCCGAAATTTTTGCTTGGTTTTTCACATGCCTTGTAAGTGTACTTGTAATCAACGAAGATGCCAGCATAACAATAAATGTGACAGGGTAGCCTTTATCATATACATTGAATGTATATCTGGGTTCAGTAAAAAAGAAATTGAAGGATAGAATCCCCAAAAGCGAAGAGACAACCCCATAAAACTTGCCCTTCGTTAAACTTGATATCAACAATACTCCAAGAATGTATACAGTAATCGTGTTTATTTCGCTGAAATCAAGCAGATAAAAAACATATCCAATAAACGTGCAAAGTGCCATAAAACCTAATGTGATTAAGGTATCTCTTAGCGTGAATACAGGCATTTCTATGTTAAGACTTTTCTTTTTATATGGTTTTGATTTATTATCAGGAATAACGTAAATATCTAAATTTGGTGCAATCGAAGTTAATTTTTCAATAAAATTCTTACGACGTATCAGAAAGCGTTGTCTGTTAACTGAGCGTCCGATAATTATTTTTGAAATACCACTAATTTTTGCATACTCAGAAATCTGATAAGGTACATCCTCACCATAAACTGTTGCAATTCTTGCACCTAATTGTTCAGCCAGCTTCAAATTATCACGCAGACGTTCACGGTTTTTCTGGTCAAGTTCTCTTGTATTAGGCGTTTCAACAAAAAGTGCTGTAAAGTTTCCGTGAAATGCATTTGCCATTCTTGCCGCTGCACGAATTACTTTTGCATTTGATGGTGAACTGCTAAGACAAACAAGAATATGTTCAGATGTTAAATAATCATTATTCGATGACGTCGCCTTATTGTTTTCGACCTCTCTTGTTACTCTGTCAGCAGTACGTCGAAGCGCAATTTCACGCAGAGCTACAAGGTTTTCATGACTAAAAAAATTGTTTAAGGCTTTCTGAGCTTGATTTTCCTTATATATTTTACCTTGCTTCAATCGTTCAATCAAAGCGTCAGGCTCAATGTCTACAACTTCAACCTGAGAAGCTTTATCGAAAACTCTGTCCGGAATTCTTTCTTTCACAATAACATGAGTTATAGAAGCAACAATATCATTCAGGCTTTCAAGATGTTGCACATTTACAGTGGTATAAACATCTATCCCAGCATTTAAAAGTTCATCAATATCATCATATCTCTTTGTATGACGACATCCCTCTGCATTTGTATGTGCAAGCTCATCAACCAAAATCAGCTGTGGCTTGCGTTTTAATGCTTCATCTAAATCAAACTCATTCAGTGTAATTCCTTTATATGTTACTTTTTTCAGAGGAAGCTGTTCGAGATTTTCAAGTAAGGCTAATGTTTCTGGACGTGTATGAGGTTCAACATAACCTACAACCACATCAACTCCAGATTTTAAGGCAGTATGAGCGGCATCAAGCATTGAAAAGGTTTTTCCTACTCCTGCTGCATAGCCAAAGAAAATTTTCAGTTTTCCCCTATGAATCGTATTTGTTTCTGTTTTCATCTTTTTCAATAATTCATCAGGATTAGGACGATTGCAGATATCGCTCATACTTTTCACCTCTTTTTATTTTAAAATACCGTCAAGTGCAAGATTGACTTTAAGCACATTTACGATTTTTTCACCGAAAATTCCTAAAAACCTGTTCTCCGTATATTTTAACACAATTTCTTCAACTTGGGTAGTACTTATTCCACGAGCTTTTGCAATTCTTTCAATTTGATATTCTGCAGCGGCAGGAGATATATCTGGGTCAAGTCCGCTGCCTGAACAAGTTACTAAATCAACGGGAATTGGTGTATCACCTTTTTCAGGATTTGCAGCTTTAATCTTTTCAACCCTTTCGGCAACCAATTTTTCATATTCATCACTAGCCGGACTTAAATTTGATGGACATGCATACATTAATGTATTCCCGTTTTCATCCTTGAAAGTACCTGTATCAATATTCATAATACGTCCCCACATATATTTATCATCTGTAAACTGCTGTGCAAGAAGTTCACTTCCATATTTCTTTCCGTCAACTTCAATAATACTTCCATTTGCTTTATCTTTGAAAAATATCTGCGAAATTCCTGTTATAAGCAACGGATATATTATACCGCATACTATTGTTGCAATCAAAAAGAAGATCAATGCCTTTGGCAAAATTGATTTTATTGTCTTCATACTAATTCTCCTTACTTAATTCCAATGACTGTTAAGAACATATCAATTAACTTGATTGCTATAAACGGAGCTATAATTCCGCCTAAACCATATATCAGCATATTTCGTGCCAACAGTTTGCTTGCAGGTACCTCACGATATTTTACGCCTTTTAATGCAAGCGGTATCAATGCAATAATAATTAATGCATTATATATAATTGCTGAAAGCAATGCACTTTGCGGACTATGCAGATGCATTATGTTCAAAGCCTGAAGCTGAGGATAAATTCCAATGAAAAGCATAGGAATTATAGCAAAGTATTTTGCTATGTCATTAGCAATACTGAAAGTTGTCAATGAACCTCTAGTCATAAGAAGCTGTTTTCCTATTCTCACAATTTCAATCAGCTTCGTTGGTGAAGAGTCCAGATCAACCATATTACCGGCTTCCTTAGCTGCTTGTGTTCCAGTATTCATAGCAACAGCAACATCAGCCTGTGCAAGTGCTGGTGCATCATTTGTACCGTCACCTGTCATAGCAACAAGATGTCCCTTTTGCTGAAAATCACGTATCATTTCAAGCTTTCCTTCAGGAGTTGCTTCTGCAAGAAAATCATCTACACCTGCTTCAGCGGCAATTGCAGCAGCAGTAAGCGGATTGTCACCAGTAATCATAATAGTTTTTATGCCCATTTTTCTAAGGTCTGCAAATTTTTCTTTAACACCTTGTTTGATAATATCCTTTAAGTGAATAACGCCCAATATCTTTCCATTTTTTGCAACAACAAGAGGGGTTCCGCCGCTGTTTGATACTCTTTTAACTGCATCGTCACATTCTTGTGAATAAGTACCGTTTTTTTCTGACACATATTCTTTAATGCTGTCAGCAGCACCCTTGCGTATTTCATTACCTGCAAAATCCACCCCACTCATACGGGTTTTCGCTGTAAATGATACGAATGTAGCATTTATTTCGCTCATATTTCTTCCGCGAATTCCAAACTGTTCTTTTGCAAGGATGACCACACTTCTGCCCTCAGGAGTTTCGTCTGCAAGAGATGAAAGCTGTGCCGCATCAGCAAGCTCCTTAACATCAACACCGTCGACCGGAATAAATTCAGATGCCTGACGGTTTCCTAAAGTAATAGTTCCTGTTTTGTCAAGCATAAGAATATCAACATCTCCTGCCGCTTCAATAGCTCTTCCGCTCATTGCAAGAACATTTGCCTGATTAAGTCTGCTCATACCGGCAATACCAATTGATGATAGCAATGCACCTATTGTTGTTGGTGCAAGACATACAAGCAGAGCAATCAACGCAGTAATTGACATAGTATTATCTTTTCCAGCCTGATTTGAGGCAAAGCCTGCATAAGGATATAAAGCAACTGTTACTAATAAAAATATTATTGTAAGTGAAATCAGAAGAATTTGCAGGGCAATTTCATTCGGAGTTTTCTTTCTTGCAGCTCCTTCAACCATCGCAATCATTTTATCAAGAAAGCTTTCTCCAGCTTCATTTGTGACCTCAATAATAAGCCAGTCTGAAATAACAGTAGTACCTCCTGTTACAGCACTTCTGTCTCCTCCACTTTCACGAATAACAGGTGCAGATTCACCGGTAATAGCACTTTCATCAACCGATGCAGCACCATCAATAACTTCACCATCAGCAGGAATTTGCTCACCTGCATATACAATAACAATATCCCCTTTCTTAAGTGTTGAAGATGATACCTTTTCAACAGATTCACGTTTTTCAATGGAGGGAATTTTACTTGCTGTTACATCTTTTTTTGCTGCTCGAAGTGAATCTGCCTGTGCCTTTCCTCTTCCTTCTGCAATTGCTTCAGCAAAGTTTGCAAAGAGGTTCGTCAGCCATAGAATAATTGCAATTGCACATATGAAACCAGAGTTCGTATCCTTAATTCCAAACAGGGAAAGTATAAAAAGTATAGTTGTTAAAATAGATGATATATAGACAAGAAACATGACGGGATTCTCAATTTGAGTTTTAGGATTCAACTTTATAAAAGAGTCTTTTATTGCCCTTAATATAGTTTGCTTATTAGCAAACGAAGTGTTTTTATTTGAAGACATATTACTTACCACCTATCATTCGAAGAAATTCTGAAATTGGTCCAAGTGCAAGTGCAGGGAAAAAGCTTAATGCTCCGACAAGAATTACTACCATAATCAATAATCCTATAAATAAAGCATTGTGTGTCGGAAGTGTACCAACTGTTGCGGCAACTTTTTTCTTTCCTGCAAGTGAACCTGCTATTGCAAGTGCCGCCATCATAGGAACAAATCTTACAAATAACATTATCAAGCCCAAAGAAACATTTATGAACGGTGTATTTGCATTAAATCCAGCGAAAGCAGAACCGTTATTTCCTCCGGCTGAAGAATATGCATACAATAACTCTGAAAATCCATGTGCTCCGCTATTTGTCAGACTATCTGCGACACTCGGCACCATTGCTGCAATCATACTTCCTATTAATATAGCAACAGGAGTTGAAAGGCAAACTAACACTGCCATCTTCATTTCAAATGGTTCAATCTTTTTTCCTAAATATTCAGGTGTACGACCTACCATTAATCCTGCAATAAATACCGCAAGTATTGCAAAGGCAAGCATACCATATAGACCGCATCCGACTCCTCCAAAAACAACTTCACCCAATTGAATCATAAGCATTTCCATCATTCCTGAAAGAGGGGCATTGCTGTCAAGCGTTGAGTTCACAGAACCATTTGATGCGGCGGTAGTAAATGCTGACCATGTAGCAGATGATGCTATTCCGAAACGGGTTTCTTTACCCTCCATATTTCCGCCTGATTGCTTATCAGTTGAAGAAGTATCCACTGATTCTGACTGAGAAAGCTGTGGTGTTGCAATATGTTCATTTACTGCAATAACTCCAAGGCTTGCTGTAAGCATAATAAACATTGCAGCAAAAATTGCAATGCCTTGTCTTTTGTCCTTTACATTTCTGCCAAATGTAAAACATAATGATACAGGAATAAGCAAAATTGAAAGCATTTCAATAATATTTGATAAAATAGTTGGATTTTCAAATGGAAATGCAGAATTGGTGCCAAAAAATCCTCCTCCATTTGTACCTATTTGTTTTATAGCTATTTGGCTTGCTGCCGGTCCTTGCGGAATAATCTGACTTGTGATTACTGTTCCGTCTGGAAGTGTTATCGGCTGTAATAAATCAATTTTTTCATAGCCAATTAAGTTTTGAACAACTCCTTGAGATGCAAGAATTATGGATACTATAATTGATAACGGAATAAGAATGTATAACGTGATTCTTGTCATATCAACCCAGAAGTTTCCGATTCCCTTTTCATTTACCTTAATAAATCCACGAATTAAAGCAAATAAAACGGCGATTCCTGTTGCCGCTGACACGAAATTCTGAACTGTCAAACCAAGCATCTGAGTTAAGTAGCTCAATGTACTTTCTCCTGAATAAGCCTGCCAGTTTGTATTTGATACAAAACTTGAAGTTGTATTAAACGCTAAGTGCCAAGAAGTGCCATCAACATTTTCGGGATTCAACGGCAATATACCTTGCAGAATGTTGAGTAAGAATAAAAATATAAATCCAATTAAGCTGAAAATTATGATTGAAAGTCCATATTTTTTCCAACCCATTTCCTCATCTTTATTAACCTTTAATACCTTATAGGTAATATTTTCAACAGGCATTAGAATTTTAGACAGAAAAACCTTTTCACCGTTCATGACTTTTCCAATGTATTTGCCCAATGGTATTGCTAGTATCACAAGTATCAATAAGTATAATCCATACTGCAAAATAGAATTGCTCATTTCTTATCACTCCTAAATAAAATACAAATCAGGTATACAAATATTATTATTGCGATAACACCTGTTAATATCAACACTAAACTCATAAACACCCCTTCTTTCTATTGATACAAGTATATCACAGACAATATTATGATAGTGTTAGAGAATATTTGTTGGCATTAAGATTGTATTAAGATTATTATTAACTTAGCGGTCAAGATAATAGGGTTGTTCTTTTATTAAAATTATTTTGGTTTCGCAAGTTACTTGATAGTGATAAAAAAACCATAATAGCTACATTCACAATCTCTTTTCTACTTTCTTTGCAAAATCAGTAATAATCATTTTTGTGTTTACTTGCATAATTAGAAAAATATAAGCTATCGGACCATACCGACAAAATGTCTATCAAGTAATTCGGAATTACATCCTTTCATTAAAATTTTACCTATTGACAGCTGAACTATTATGTGATACTATATAGTGGTAATAAGCAGTACTTTATACTAATTATAAAAAATAGCAAAAGGGGGTGATTATACTGAAAAATCTAACAGAAATGCTCAAAGGTGTGCTTGAGGGTTGTGTCCTTGAAATTATAAGTCATAAAGAAACCTATGGTTATGAAATTACACGAAGACTCAACGCACTTGGCTTCTCAGATGTTGTTGATGGTACAGTCTATACTATTTTAGTGCGACTTGAGAAAAATAAGCTTGTGGATATAGAAAAAAAGTCATCCGATATCGGACCACCACGCAAGTTTTACACTCTCAACGATTCGGGGCGAAAAGAACTAAGCCAATTTTGGGCAAAATGGGAGTTTGTCGCATCAAAAATAAATGAATTGAAGGAGGAACAGGCAAATGGCTGAGTTTTTTGATAATTATTTTAATATTAAAAAAATGATTGAGAGCAAGCGTGAGTATAAGCAACAGATGGCAAGAGTGGAGGCTTTGCCAAAAGACTATCAATATGTATTTAAGAAGATTCAGGGACACATGTGGATGTTCGCAGCAGGAGCTGGTTACGACATGATGAAGATACATTATGATGTAATAGAACTGTTTGAGGAGGGCGCCACAAATGGAATGCATGTGTTGGAAATCACAGGTAAGGATGTTGCCTCATTCTGTGATGAACTGCTTCGTAGTGCCAGCACATACACAGAAAACTGGAGAGAGAAGCTAAACCGCGACATTATGAAAGAACTCGGAAGGAAAGACGAACAAATCTAAGCAGTAAAACGTATGCAGGACTATATTGACACACATCTGTATATCGCAGGCAGGTTCTATTCACTAATTCTTATTTATTCTCCGTAACTTTCAACATTGTAATCGCAACATGCTAGTATTCATCGAGATTTCCATTATTTTATTCACTGTATAAACTATTTTATCAAAAGTCTTTTCAACGTGCAGCGATAAGAATTACATGCTTTCCCTGCCGTTTCGTATACTCCGTGATAAACCCGCCCCTGCTTCCGACCCACAAAAGCAGGTCGGAATGGTCAATCATAAGCCTGTCACAGTTGATATAACAATCCTCCTCAAATTGCTTTTGAAGCATAGTTACGCTGTCAGCCTGTTCATGAATATTGAAATACCGTTCCCTCCATTCGTCCGCCCAGAGTGCCACCTGATTTTCATAAGGTATTGCAATATGTAAACGGACGGGGTGCAACGTTCTGACACAAAGAGCCGCCTCTGCTGCCCAGAGTGGAATTCCCATTTCGCAGTTGCAGACAAAATTCGTCACGCCTGATAAATATAGTTCATTGATTTTAGATACCATCGCTAACTTCATGGTGATACAGTCTGGATTCTTTTCATCCAGACCGAACGAGCATGGATTGATTCCGGATATCGTGCAAAACAGGGGTTTACACATGTTCAAACCCTCCATCAGCTAGGTTTATAATGGATAAGCCGTCCTTTTCTGCCATGCAGACAGTCTGTCCCGTGCCGCTTCGCATACGTTTCAGATAGCAGATACAGTATGACGACATTTCAATCATTTTTACATTTCTATCCTGATAACATCCATCGTAATAACGCTCAGAAACGTAGATGATATCATCGGCGCACTTTATGATTTCATCATAAAATTCAATATGCGTCCTGCCCCAGAATCGTATCTGGTCGGCTTTACAGCAGGGTAAAACCAACACAAGCTTTAACTCCGGACGGCTTGCTTTCATTGCAATGACAGTCATTGCCGTATAAGTATCCCAGCCAATCGCTCCGCCGCATAGGAAGGTATCCACGCCAAGGTCAATCAGCTTGATCATCTCCGGTGCAAGCCTTGACATATGCTCAGGCTCTATTCTCATAACATCACGGTGACCTGTGAACATACATGTCTTCTGTTTTTTGTATTCCATCAAACTTACACTCCTTTACTGTCTGATAGCTATTATACACTACATTTAAATTAAATGCAATTATTTATGAATACAATTTGTGTTATTATAATTCAATATAATTGATGGTATAATTGTAATCAGGGGTGATATCATGGAAAAGGATAATAAATTCATTGTTACACCAAAAACGGAAAAGACTGTTACTATAACTGTAAGAATTGATACCGAAACCAACAATAAACTCGAAAATGTCGCTTTCAAAAGCAGTCGTTCAAGAAATGAGATTATTAATAAAGCTTTGAAATTCGCTTTGGACAATATGGAATTTGTTGAAAATTGATAATAAATAAAAAACTGTAACCACTAATGAATGAAGTGATTACAGCTTTTTACTATCGATATTAATATTTCTCCTATTTCTTAATCCTCTCCGCATACTCCTCAAACGAAATCTCCTCATTTAAGGCTTGTTCCCTAATCTCAAGAGCAAAATCTGCCCACTTTTGAAACTCCGCCTGTGTCATTTTTTTCTTCATGTACCTTGCATAATGAGCCTTGTAAGCACGGGAATAAGTCAGCCAAACAGGGTCATTCTTGACTTTATCAGCATACTTTTTTCGGTGTCCGACATCACGGCAGACTTTGCCCTCTTTATCCTTGACAGGTCGAGTGCAGTAATCAGAAAAAATTCCTCCCTCAAGCAGAAAATACTTTCCGCAGTAACCACACTTTTTAGGCAGGTAATGCTGCTCCATGCCCTTGAACAACTCAATATATAAAAACGCTCCTATTGTGCTGAAATGATAACTTTCACACAGTACGGAGCTTTCTTTTTGTTTCAAAACGGTGTGTGAAATTGTTATAGTGCCAGACGGCTTCAGCTTTTCATAAGGGTACAATTTCCCCTTCGTCTGCTCCATAAAAGCGGAATAAACCTCTGCCGTTTCGTTGTTATCAAGATATTTGCTCTGACTGTGCAGCAATTCAAGAAAAGGTTCGTAAACATTCTTCACTTTTATTAAGTCCTCAACAAAAGTAACATACTCCAGCGCAAATGATTTCAGCTTATCATTAAATTTCAAAATACCGTCAATCAAATCCGCATCTTTGATTTCATTAAGAGGAAGCGTTGTGTAAAAATAATCATTATATTCAGGATGTCTGCGCTCATATTCATCCCACTCTTTTAAATCGGGTTCATTGTCAAAGAGCCACGTCTCCTCATTCAATAAACAAAACAGCCTGTTCTCACCTCTGTTAAAAGTGTTATACGGCGGTAATGAATAAATCAAATCATCCATTTTTCCAAAGAAAACAATTGCCTCCTGCAAAAATATGTTGCAGGTTTTTGCCTCTGATTCATCTTCAGGGTAGTGCAGATTGTTTGCATAATATTTGCACTTATGCAGGGTGTCCTCAAGCCCTTTAATATTTTTTGAAAGATATTTTTTCAGAATTTCACCGAGCGTGTATTCTTTTTTACCGCCGATGAAAATTTTTGTTTCATAAAAATGTGCATCAAACTCAAACATACCGTTGTTTCCTCTCTGCTCTAAAAATATTTTTTGAGAAATAGAAGTGAAATCATAAAAAAGTAGAGATACTATAAAAATAGATGTGAAAATAGTTATCAATAGAGATATAGTACCACATCTATTGACTTCCTGTCAAGGGTTGTATATACTAAACTTGCAAGCTTGGTCGAGAGTATGTTCCAGAGCATACTTTCAAATTTGTACTATGGAAGGAGCGATGCCAATCGCAATTTATCATTTTCATGTCAAGATAGTGAGCAGAGGCAAGGGTAAATCAGCAGTCGCAGCGGCGGCGTACATATCAGGCGAGAAAATCAAAAATGAATATGACAGTATAGTCCATGACTTCCGCAAGAAAAAAGAAATTGTACATAAGGAAATCCTTTTGCCCGATACCGCACCGCAGAATTTCAAAAAGCGTTCCATCCTTTGGAATGCTGTGGAGAAATCCGAAACAAGAAAAACCAGTCAGACCGCAAGGGATATTGACGCCGCACTCCCTGTTGAATTATCAAGAGCAGAGCAAATTGACTTGGTACGGAATTTCTGTAATCAGTGCTTTGTTTCAAGCGGTATGTGTGTTGATTTTGCAATTCATGACAAGAATGACGGCAATCCTCATGTTCATATTTTACTGACAACAAGGCATGTTGATGCAAACGGTTTTACTACAAAAGACCGTTCTTGGAATGACAGGGACTTATTGAAAGTGTGGCGGGAACGCTGGGCGGATTGGTGCAATCACAAACTGTATTCAATTTCAGATGAACGAATTGACCATCGCAGTTATGCTGAGCAAGGCATTGAAAAGGTTCCTCAGTTGCACTTAGGCGCTGCTGCCTGTGCTATTGAGAAAAAAGGTTTTAAGACGGATAAAGGTAGTAGGAACAGAAAAATTCAACTTATTAATTTGGATTCAGAAATAGCCAATCAAAAGAATGATATTGATGAGTTTTTAAAAGAACAGCAACTGCTCAAAAAGGAAATTCTTGAAGTTAAATTAGGCTGTCCCTTTTCAGAAATTCAGCCATACACAGCCGATATTGTCTATTTGACAGAACTTGAAACTGAACTTAAAAATCAGAATGTTCCATGTCATATTGCAAAATCATCTTCAAAAGGAACAGCAGCAATTTTCTTTCCGAAATCAAGTATTGATAAGGTAACTGAGGTTTGGAATATGATTGAGGAAAAGAAAAAACATCCTGTCACTATACCTACAACTGAACCTGACAAGCCCAAAAAGAAGCCTCGCTCACGCTGATATGCGAGCGTACCAAAATGCCGTTTACGGAATCAAACATCTGCACGAAATGTGCAGTTCAGATTTTTCGTAAGAAAAATAATTTGGGGGTTGAGGGGGCTTCTGCCCCTCACGCACACAAACTCGCCAGAGTTTGTATAAGTGCGCCCTTCGGGATATTAGGCTACTTCATTCAAAAAGAATGAAAGATAGTCTGTCACGCTATGAAAATAGTGCAGACGAAAGCAGCAATGCTGTGCAGCCGATTATCCCACAAACATGGCGGCATACGGTGAATTCAACCGTTGCCGATATGTTTTTCGCCCGTATGGGCTGACGAATGAAATGAGATAAAAAGGAGATTTTTACAATGCCAAGAAGCACAAATATTACAGAAATGCAGGCTAAACTTGCCCGTTATAATGAACGCACAAAGGAAGCTGCTACCGCATTAAGCAAGCTGGAGGAATCACGCAATGTCTTAAAAGCGAAAATTGAAGCTGAGGAACGCAAGGCTCGTACGCATAATCTTTGTCAGGTCGGAGGCCTTGCTTATAAATATTTCGGTGATGATTTGACACCTGATGAATTTAAGGAGTTATTGGACTTTGTCTTTTCTATCAATGAGGTGCAGGAGTTTATAAATTCAGAAAAAGAAAAACGCTTTTTGAGAGATAATCCGCCTGTAGTGTTGGATGTTCCTAAAAGTCTTGATGAAGCTGTACCAGTTATATCTGAAAATATATCAGATGAGAAAAATTCAGACAGTAAATTAAAAGAAAGTGCATAATATGGAGGGTTTTATTATTGAGAAACATGACCATGTTCGAGATGAATGAGCAAAACAAAGACTGCCCTGTTAAAACAACTGAATACACAATTGATGATAAGAAATATATCGTTCATGCGCATTTTATCGGTGAAAAGGATGTGGATACAATTATCCGCAGCATTGCATTTAACCGCGCAATGAACGAAACATTTTCTGAAACAGCAGCATAAATATTTATCTGAAGTATTGCTGAATTCGATGATTTATGGTATAATCTGAGTATCGAATTCGGCTGCTTTGGATTTGAAAGGAGTAAAAATTATGCCAAAGCAGATTATTTATAACGTTGGGATTTATGTTCGTTTATCAAAAGACGATGAACGTGCAG
Source organism: Ruminococcus sp. (assembly GCA_022641595.1). Taxonomy (GTDB): domain Bacteria; phylum Bacillota; class Clostridia; order Oscillospirales; family Ruminococcaceae; genus Ruminococcus. The sequence continues at coordinate 17,096 of JALCDN010000045.1, forward strand.
GAGAATCACTATCTATTGAAAATCAGAAGCTTATCCTTACAAAGTACGTCAAAGAACAAGGCTGGAACATAATCGATGTTTATGTTGATGATGGTTTCAGTGGTACAAGCTTTGACAGACCGAGCGTAATACGGTTGCTTGATGATGCAAAGGGCGGAAAAATCAATCTTATTATCGTCAAAGACCTTTCCCGTTTCGGCAGAAACTATATTCAGGTTGGACAGTACATTGATTACATTTTTCCGACTTACAACATTCGTTTCATTGCGCTCAATGACAATGTAGATACGCTGAATCAAAACAGTACCGCAATGGATATGATGCCGATTATGAATGTTTTCAATGAGTGGCACGCTGCTAATACCTCTAAAAAGATAAAGGCGGTAATTGAAGCAAATGCAAAAGCAGGAAAGTACAGGACAACATTTGCTCCGTATGGATATATCAAGGGTGACGATGAAAATAGCTTGCCTGTAATTGACCCAGAGGCGGCAGAAGTGATAAAGCGCATTTTCACTTTGCGTTCTCAAGGAGTAACTCCTCGGCATATAGCGGATATTTTGAATAACGAAAAGGTTATGATTCCATCCGATTATCTCTATGCAAAGCTTGGAAAACCTAATCCACGCAGAACAAAGCACTTATGGAGCGGTGACGGTATTCGTCAAATGCTGCAAAATCCTACATATCTCGGTCATCTTGTACAGCTGCGAACAACTACAGTATCCTATAAAAATCATAAAACCGTTAAGCGTGATGAAGAAGATATGATAATTGTAAGAAATACACATGAGCCAATTATCAGTCAGGAATTGTGGGATAAATGCAGAGAAGTAGAAGCCTCCGTAAGTCAAGGGAAAAAGACAAAACAAGGCGATACCAAACCATTGAGCGGACTAATGTACTGTATTGACTGTGGTGAAAAAATGCGCCTTGCATGGAATAATACCACGAACGGCAGTAAAAAGAAGCCTAGAAAATATCTGCGGCATAATTACAATTGCGGAACATATAACCGCTTTGGTAAAAAAGCCTGCAATAGTCATTACATTAAAATGAAAGATATTGATGCCCTCGTTCTTGCTGATATTCGTTCAATGGCAGCTCTTGTGATTGATGATGAAAATTCCGCACGACAGCAATTTTTATCAAAGAAAGAACAATTAAATTCTCGTCAAACTGCTGAGGAACACAAACGTCTGCGTGAAGGAAATTTCAGGCTTAATGAATTGGAAACGCTGATGCCGTCCATCTATGAGGATAAAGTTCTTGGTAAAATTCCAGAAGATGTTTGTGTTAAGCTGTTGGAGAAATATCAGGCAGAGCAGAAAACTCTTTCGGCAGAAGTATCACAGCTTGAAGAAAAGCTGGGTGCCGTAAAAAAAGATGAACAGGATGTTGAAGAATTTATCAAGAGGTTGAAAAAATATACTGATGTGCAGGAGCTAACTCGAGAGATGTGCCTTGAGCTGATTGAATACATAACCATTGATGCTTATCAGGATGAAAAGCCTAGAGATATTCATATTTACTACAAGCTTCTTGATAAGGAACTGAAAAACAAACGGTATTTGGAGATACCTAAAAACGAAGAAAGTGCCTAAAACAGGCGGTTTGAGAAGATAATATTATTGTGTGTCCTTTTGAGGTGTTGAATACTGCGAATACTTATGCAAATGTACTGAGAAGCACGAAAAAGATTCTTGCTGATTCCATTGAGAAACAGCTGACAGAATAATTTTTTAAGTTACAGCAATATAAAAAATCGCCCTGCATAGAACAGAACGATTAAAAATATCTTTTTTAGTTGTCCAAAAGTAGTCCAAAAGACATCTTGAGCTTCCGAAAACCTCGTAAAATAGAGATTTGTCGGGTGTCTGATTATCTCTTTGAGAACTGAGGAGCACGACGAGCAGCTTTGAGACCGTATTTCTTTCTTTCCTTCATTCTCGGGTCACGAGTAAGGAAGCCGGCCTTTTTGAGGATAGGACGCAGTTCTGCATCGTACTGAAGAAGCGCTCTTGAGAGACCGTGTCTGATAGCACCGGCCTGACCAGTAACACCGCCGCCGCAAACAGTGCAAACAATATCGAACTTATCGATATTGTCTGTGATAGCCAAAGGCTGACGAACGATGAGCTTAAGTGTTTCGAGGCCGAAATAATCGTCCATAGATCTGTTATTTACAGTAACATTGCCGTTACCCGGATAGATTCTTACTCTTGCTACGGAGTGCTTTCTTCTGCCTGTTCCGTAAAAGTATTTTACCTTTGATTCGTACATTTAGATAGCCTCCTTATATTATAGCTCGTAAGCAACAGGCTTCTGAGCCTCGTGTTTATGTTCAGAGCCCTTGTAAGTTCTGAGTCTCTTCATCTGTTCTCTGCCCTGAGAAGTATTTGGGATCATACCGTAAACGGCAATATACATAGCCTTATCAGCTTCGTTAGCCATAAGATCCTTATAGCTTTTAGCTTTAAGACCGCCGATCCAACCTGTGTGCCAGTAGAATTTTTTCTGCTCAAGCTTTTTACCTGTAAGTATAGCTTTATCGCAGTTAATGATGATAACGTGATCACCGCAATCAACGTGAGGTATAAATGTTGGCTTATGTTTGCCTCTGAGAATGTGAGCAGCCTTAGCAGCAACACGACCGAGTGGCAAGCCTTCAGCGTCTAATATATACCATGAGCGGTTAACTTCTTGTGCTTTTGGCATAGTAGTTGACATAAAATAATTCCTCCATAATAGAATTTAGCCGGTAAAAGAAATGTATAAAACCGAAACTTCCCGGCGACGCAAGTATTATTATACACCGTCGGAAAGCAAAAGTCAAGATATAAAAATGCGTTTTTTTAATTTATATACTGCAAACTCTCGTTATCTCTCGTTTAATCTCTATTTCTCTCGCTATCTCGCATTTCATTTCATTTTAGCAAACAAGTTAATTTGCACAAATTATATAAAATATGGCAAAAAATAATGTAGCTTAGTGTCATAAATGCAAACAATTTGCTCTAGGAAATTAAAATCTGCGAGCGGAAGTGATTTTCGCTTCACAGTTTATGGAAATACCAATTTTTAAATAATTATAATATCGAATAGTATTATCACACGTTTAAATTTATTATGCTTTTATGCTTCACCAACGACTTCATATTTTAGCAAATAGCCACCAATATAAAACAATCTTGTCTTAATTATTGCGTAGTCCCCTGCTTTTGATGTGCAGTATTCCTGGTATTTAATTTTTTCGCCATAGTATGTATGGCAGATATCGTGAAATCCTATTTTATCCATCACTTCTGCTGGTGAACTATCATAACTTGAAAAAACATATCCCACATTCGAGTGATCTATTGAACCTCCTGAATAATATCCCACTTTTATTTCGTATATATCATTATTTTCGGGCACAACATTTTTCCATATTGCAAATGCGTTTATAGGATTTAATGTTTTAAAAACC
>JALCDN010000046.1 GCA_022641595.1 Ruminococcus sp.
GCTTGCACGAAACTTCTGTCAGAAAACTTTTGTCGATAAAGGCATGGTTGCTGATATTTGTATTCACAATCCGTCAAGGCAACAGAAAAATATTCATGCTCACATCATGCTGACAATGCGACCTTTCCATGAGGATGGAACATGGGGTGACAAACAGAAAAAAGAATATGTTCTTGATAAGGATGGCAATAAAATTTATGACAAAAAGAAACGGCAATACAAGTGCAAATCCATTGCCACAACCGACTGGAATAGCAAGGATAAAGCGGAAGAATGGCGTTCGGCTTGGGCTGACTTTCTTAACGCTTATCTTGATAAAAATAATATTGCTGAGAGAGTTGACCACCGTTCTTATGAAAGGCAGGGTGTTGAGCAAATTCCCACAATCCACATGGGCGTATCTGCTACCCAGATGGAACGCAAAGGCATTGATACCGAGAAAGGAAATATCAATCGTCAGATACGACAGGACAATCGGTTGCTTTCATTCCTCAAGAAAAAAATTGCCGAGCTTAATGCATGGCTAAAGGAAAGTGAAAATACTCCGCACGAAGAAAATCTTATTGAAAAAATCCTAAAGTATTGGGATAACGGACAGAAATTTGCTCAGGCTGGCGGTTATTCTTTAAGCAATCTGAAAAAGGCGAACAAGCTAAAAGATGTTTCATCTGCTGTTGCTTTTTTGCAGGGTTACAATATATCAACTATGGTTCAGCTTTCCGAAAAGCTCAATGCAACCAATTCTTCTCTTGACAGCATAAAATCATCTTTACAGCCGAAACAGAAACGAATGAAGGAACTCTCAGAACTTCTTGATAATTATGAAAAATACAAGACAAATAAAGAAGTTTATCAGGAGTATGCAAGCATCTCAAATCCGAAGAAAAAGGATCGTTTCTTTGAATCCCATCGGGCGGAAATTACCCTTTATCAAAGTGCGGAAAGATTTTTCGACAAGCACCTTTCAGAGAAAAAACTCAAGCCGAAATCATGGCGGTCAGAGCTTGACGAGCTTTCGCATTCAGTTTCAATGGAACGGCAGAAAATTTCTCGCCTTGAGGATGATGTCGCTGTTATGGATACTATTAAAAGGAATGTTGAGAGTTTGGACAAATATGAAGAAAAACAACACATCCACCAATTGAAAATAGCGGATGAACTTGAATGATATTAGAAGGAGAACTCAATGGATAATAAAAACAAAAGCGTGCAGATTGTGGCTGTAAAGCCAAATCAGACAGTATTAAAAACGATAGGTAATACAACCTATCAAATGAATATTTTTTTCAACCTAAATGCAAAGGAAACTATTAATGATAAGGTTTTGAGATTAATTAAGAATGAACTGATGGAATGCGGTTGATAATATTTTTCACAGAAGAAATAGTATTGATAAAAATGGGCTAAATCTCAAGCGTTGGTCTCATGACGTTTTCACCATCTTCACTTAGTAAATTTCCGTTAATATACTTGTCAAATATATTAAGTGATAAAAAAGTTACCACTTTATCATCGTCTTGAAATTCTAATTCAAGCGGCTTTGAAGAAATAAATAAAAAATGGACTTTTAATACTCCCTTGGCTCCGATAAAGTTTTTAATTTTTTCAGATTCCGTTATGACAAGGTCATAACGTTTTCGGCAATGTTCATAATATTTCCCATTTCCAAACATTTTATCTAAATCATTTTTCATGCCGCTTGAATTAAATGAATCGGAAAAATACTTTGCTTCAATTAGGTATAGCTCACTAGATTCTTTAACATAGTACACAATATCATAATCGCCGTAATCAATAGTCTTTATGCCAAATATTCTTTTATAATCAACATCTTTATCACAAAAATATGGTGCATGATGGTTATTCAATATTTCTATTAATTTGTCTACCACAATAGTTGAAAGTTCTTTATTACGCAGGTCAATGCCATTGGTTAGTTCATCCTTATGAGTTGTATAACACATGCCACCATTGCTGTAAAAATTACACCATAGATTAATTGCTTGTTCTAGAGCGGCATATGAAACAAATATGTACTCGTTTCCTAAATCAATAAATGGTCTTATTTCATATCGATATTTATTTACGCCAATTTTCCATATAGCGGTATCTTTACCTAAATGACTTTGCAGCTTCTCTTTGTTGAGCACAAAGCTTTCATAAAATGATTGGCTAATTATTTTTGGATTTGTACATCGTTCAATATAATAGAAAAATCTATCTTTGGAAATAACCACAAGAGACTTTTCGTCATTTCTTAATTCAGTTTCTTGAAAAGACTTCAGCGCTGCTAAAAACAGCAAAAACTCTACTCTGTTTTCCTTGGAAAATCCTTTTCCAAAGTCCGTTATATTAGCATTGACAGATAAAGCTTGAATTGTTAAAGCATCTTGATTACCTACCAAAGAAGTGTTGAAATAAACTATAGGATGATTTTTCAACACTTCCGCAGGAATATTCATGTCAGGAGTAATTTCTAATCCGTAAAAAGAGTATGTCTTATCAAATTTTTTAGTGAGAGCAATCAATGATAAACTTCGTGATGCCATTCCGTATAGATATAAATCTATCAGAAAATCAAAATCCATTTTATAGCCATTTTCTTTTGCTTTTAAGATATCATCTGATTCTTTTTGATATAGAACGCAATTTTCTATCCAAATGTTACAAGCATCGATAATGTTCCTCATGATATTTTTGTTTTGTTCAAATGTGTCAATGATGTTAGTAGAGCCTAATATGCTTAATTCATGACGTTGTTCTTTTTCATATAGATACAAAGAATAAACTTCTCCAAATATATAGTGTAATCTGAATAATATTTCATTCGGACTTGTATTTTTGATTTTCGATATAAAGTCATTTTGAATAGTATCTATTACATTTTTTAGTATTTCTATGGATTTATCAGCACTATCGATAGTTAAGTCTTGAGTACCAAAGAAGAACGCATACCGCTCTTTGACTTTTACAAGAGGTACACGCATATTTAACCAAAAAGGCCTTGTGGCAAACATAAACATTTTCATTCCTCAGTTTCTTGTATTGCTTTAATCAATGAGGCGAGGGATGTTACAGAAATTAATCAAATAGTTGCGTCTCGCTTAGTTGCATTTCTATCGTGGGTAAGCTGATTTCCTAAGTCTACAGCTGACCTAGCCATCTTTTTGGCTTTTTCAGAACTGTCAGAAAGTTCATACCTTAGATATGCCTCAAGCATTCTTTTGGCATCTGTTGTGCTCGCTTCAACACCATCAGCTGTTGGGTGCTTATCTGAAACAAACACCTGTTGTGCTATTGTTATCAATGTTTCACGACCAATCATTCCTATGGCCTGATATTTTTCTTCATTATCTGCTGTTTCTAAACGTAACTTCATTTCTTCAAGAGCTCTATCAACGCGTTCCCAGCCTGTAGGCTCATATTTTTCAATATATATCGGACTACTTGCATAACGAGAATAACGTTCAAAAAGACGACTTTTTAATTCATTAACTTTATTATTATACTCAAACATTGGCAACTCGCATAATTCTTTAATAAAAACGAATTGCTGCCTACCATCGAAAGCACAAAGATTTTTATAAAGTGCAGTTCTTTTGTTTGGAATAATGCTACCGAACTTGCCGAAATCAGGACTGGTAACTGGAATGTTAACATTAAAATCAACAGCATATGAATTGCTATACTTCACAATTTGGCTACCAGTTAACCCTTTTGATGTATCAGCAAGGGTGTCAGCAGCATAAGAAACGAAAGCATCATCAATTTTATTCATCGTTATTATTCATCTCCTTAAATCCTACTTGCCTATTCATCAACAAAGGCAAAAGAAAATCACGAAGGGAGGCGAGTTGTTGATTTTCTTTGGTATTATGAGCTATTTTATCAAATATCTTATTAAACTTTTCTGTTATAGTCTTATCCACTTTTCTAGGTAAGACTATTTTTAAATTGAGTATATCATCTGGATTAATTGACGGATAAGATGAAACACTTGAATTCGCAATATTATTCAATATGAATGTATTACTATTATGAGTAATGAACATATAAAATAATATATTTAATTCACTATCAGATTTAGATGATAAAATTGCAAATCCTGTGGAGGCTATCATATTTTCTAAAGGCTCTTTGATAATTCCATAATGTTCTTGTTCTGGCCTCACTGTGGAATATAGTATATCATCTTTGTATACCACTCTTTGTGCTCGGCTTGGAATGTTTTCATATTTTTTTATGTTAATGACCATATTTACTTTATTCTTAGTAAGATTACTTGTATCTAAATAATTAATATAATCCATTGCATTGCATGATTTTAGTGAATTTACATTACAATTAAGATGAAATGATAACGGTTTAACTTCCCACCCCTGAGGTATCTCTTTTTTCAAATCTTCACACCAAATCATTTTACCGCCTGAAGATTTATACGGCTTGCCTTTTTCATTTGGAAATTCATACTGTAAGAACCAATAGTCATAGATAGTCTTTGCCATCGCCTCAAGTTCGGCGTTTATTCGATTGTTGTTTTCAATCTTGGAGTCAAGTTTTGATAGAATATTGGCAATTTTATCTTGGTTAAACTTGTTTGGAAAAGATATTTCAATTTCACCAAAGACACTCTTAGGCAATATAGGTGTAGTTGTATTGCCTGCAATTTGTTGAAAATATTTTTTCCTGATACTTAAATTATAATATATAAAAAGGGGATTATATTCAGATTTTATATTCGTAATTGAATTTATTTGTTGATTTGTAGCACATTGTGTATCTGTCCACGCAACATTTCCCATATCTGAACCAATGCAACCTACCAAAATACTAATTCCATCAATAGTATTTGTTTTTATTGAATTAAACCCCTTTTGTGTTATTGTTCTTTCGGTTTTGCTTATTAAGTACCCTTTCGCTATATCAGACGGAGTTATAAACATAATATCTCCATCAAAATTATTTGGTTCTTCAGTTAAAGGAGTTTTTCCTGTTATAGTGGTCCCAATTTCTTTAATTTTCATACTTCAACTCACCCAATCCCTTTTTTATCTTACCTTCAAGAGATTTACCCTCAGCAAACAGTTTGTCAAGGTTTGCAGAAAAATCAGCCATTTTCTGATTGAATTCTTCCTCAGTCAGCTCTACATATTCAATCTTTACGTCAAAATACTGCCCAGCTGAAAGTGAGTAGTTCTTTTCAGTAATTTGTTCATAAGAAACCTTAACGCTGAAATCATCAACAACATCCTGATTGATGAAAGTGTTTTGTATTTTTTCAACTTCTTTATTGCTGAGAATGGTCTTTTGCAATTTACCGTCTTTTACCTTTTTACCAAACTTTGAAGCGTCAACAAGGATAACTTCATCGTCTTTGTTCGATTTGTCGATAAAGAGAACGGAAACGTTTGTGCCCGTATTTGCAAAGATATTTGAAGGCATGGAAATAACGCCCCTGAGCCAGTGCTTGTCAACAATTCTCTGACGAACAGCCTTTTCAATGCCTGACTGAGCCGTGATGAATCCAGTAGGTACCACAATAGCAGCCTTACCGTCATCTTTGATAGACCAAAGGATATGCTGAATAAAACAAAGATAGATAGCCATTGACTCTTTCTTCTTGTTCGGAATATTCGGAACTCCCGCAAAGAAACGGTCAGTATCAGACCATTTGTTTTCAATGATATTACGTGTAGAAGAAAAGTCCATCTTGAATGGAGGATTTGAAGTAATGTAATCAAAATGCTTTATACCAGAACTTGCATCGTGAGGTTTATTATAGTGTGCGGGAGTGTCAAGAGTATCACCCTCAATGATGTTGTCAAGAGAGCCTGTTAAGCCGTTAAGCAGCATATTGATGCGTAGAAATCTTGATGACTTGCCCGAAATATCCTGTGAGAAAACGTGTGCCTTGTCACCGAATGTACCTTTTCCGAGTTCGTTTGCAAGATGAAGAACGAGAGAGCCTGAACCTGCTGACGGGTCATACACTTCATAAACCTTATCCTCAATCGGACTCATATTTACAAGAATTTTTGCAATGATAGAGCTGATAACCTGAGGAGTAAAGTATTCAGCATAAACGCCGCTTGCAACGTTGTAGTCCTTAATCAGATATTCAAAGATTGTACTGTAAAAGTCAAAGTTGTTTCTGAAAGCTTCGCCAAAATCAAACTTTTCCTGACTGATAATGCCAAAAATGCTCTTAGCAAAGTTGTTACGCTTTGATACCTCAACGTTCTCAGTTATTCTTGTGAATAAAGGCTTTTTACCACCGTCGGCAGTTCCAATGCTGAATGCCTCGTTCTTTGTATCGTTTGAAATCTTTTCAAGAGCATCATCAAAAAGTTTATAGAATTTGTCATCGCCTACTTTGTTTATCAGGCACTCTATAGTTTCGTCGTAGCTGAAAGCAACATCTTGAGGGTATGTGTCATAAAACGCATCCATTTCGCTGTTCTCATTTTTTAATATATCCTGGTAATCCATGCCTATTTCTTTTGCGAAGTCTTTGAGATTAGCCATGAATTTGTCATTTAGAAATTTGTAAAGGAATACAGAAGTAATAACAACCTCTTCGCTTGCCTGATTTGCAAGTCCGTTTGTTTGGCTTAAACCTTTAAGCTCGTCTATAATCTGCTTGATTTTACTTTCAAGATTAAATATCTCGGTCATTGTGTTTTACTCCTTTATTTGAATAGCTGAATGTTTGTATAAAGCTCATTAAGGATAGCATCATAGAATGCCTTGATGGTCGTATAAAGCTTTTCTTTTAGCAATATTTTAGTTACGTTGTGCTTGATTGAGTCAGCAAAGTTCTTTCTACCTTGAACAATCAGTGTATCGGAATTAACGTTATCCTTGATATCATCATATATAATAAGCAACATTTTCTCAATATCCATGTTATTAACGCTCGGATAAGCCTCTATTGCATTCTTGTAAGTCTTAACGAAAGCAAATTTCCCACCATATATATCGGCAAGTCTGTCGTTTTCGTCATTTATACCCTGAGCTTGTTTCAAAGCCTCTAACAGCTCATCTGTGATAGAGTTAAGATCTGAAAGGTCAGAGATTGAGAGCTTGTTGAAGATTTCCTGTAAAAGCTGATCTAATTTAATGATTTTGATATCGCCTTTATTCTGATTTCTCTTAATCTCATTCTGAACTTCTCTAACTGTACGCTCAAAGTGATTGAATGAAGGGTTGTCCAAAGAGATTTCTCCAAGATTCATAATGATAATTTTTGTTTTGATAAACTCATAAATAATTTCAACAATCTCATCATTTGAGATAACATCCATCATACCAACTGTATTTGTAGAGAGATTGATAAAGTCAATACGTTCCTGAACAGAACGCATGAGTTTTTTGTTTTTTTCTGAGTCAATCTGCTTTGCATAATCCATAGCTCTGGAGAGAATGAATTCCGTTTCACACTCTTTGATACCGTTGAGTAGTCTACGAATTTTGAGCAGTGTTTCTTTGTTAAGATATGAAATTTGCTTTGAAAAGCGTTCCAAGTTATCGGTTGAAATGATATCTTCCAAAGCATCAACATAGCTATGATACTTGCGGTTGATATCTTCTTTGTCAATTACAAGTCCTGAAAGAGAACCTTCATTCTCGCCGTTTTCATTAAGGTCAGCCTCAAGCTCCTTTATGTATGATTCAAGAGTTTTGTTGTATTCTGTCTCAATATCAACGAAGTCAACAATATATCCGTACTTGTATATTTTACCGTTCGGTGATTTGTACGGTCTATTTACTCGTGATATCGTTTGAAGTAGTGACTGAGCATGAGGCCCTCTGAGAAGGTACATCTTTTTTAGACGTTTAACGTCATAGCCAGTTGTAAGCATGAAGTTTACAATAAGGATATCGGGAACAGGTGTGTTTTTGAAGTCAAGCTGATTGTTCTTGTTTATCTTCGACTGCATCGGGTCATCCGTATCAGTTATAACAAGTCCAACTTTGACAGATGAGTTATTCCTAAACCACTCGAAAACCTTCTTAGCTTGCGGATTTGTGCGGCATACAATCATGCCGCCGATGGTGTTATCAGTGTTCTGCAAACGGAAGTTGACAAAATCCTTTTCAATGAATAAGCCGAGAGCATTTACATAAGCATCCGACTCGAAAACATCCTTATCGTCAAGTCTGTTGTCTTCAATATCAAGGTTTTTCTTAATTTCAGACTTTGCAACGGTATCAATGTTTTCTTTCTTAATTCTCAGTGTATATCCGTCAGCAATAGACTTGTCATAGAAATACTTGTGAATGTAATCACCGAACTTTAAATTTGAACGTTCCTTCTTTGAGAGCAATGGAGTACCAGTTAAAGCTATGTAAACAGCATTTAAATCGCAAGTCATAAGGTTTTTGAAAAACTCACCAGTAGAGGAGTAACTTCTGTGAGCCTCGTCAACAAAGAATATTCGCTGAACATTAGCGTTATACTTGTTTTCAGCCTCAGGCATTTTCCCCTCGAACTTCTGAATGTTTACAACGCATATTTCTCCAATAGACTTGACGTTTACATCAGTTGAAAGTGGCTTATTTATCTCTTTTGTAAACTTTGCCTTGCTATTGCAATTTACAACATTTAAGCCTCTGTTTATGAATTCAGTGCTTGCTTGAGTGAGCAAGTCAATGCGGTCAACAACAAAGAAAAATCTAGTAGTAATATTCTTCTTTGCGTAGTAGTCTTTAATAACTCGGTTTGAATATGCTGCTAATGCGGTCTTTCCACTACCTTGTGTATGCCAGATGATACCGCCTTTACCGCCTAACTCAAGACGTTCGATAATCTTTCTTGTAGCAAAAAACTGAGGATAACGCATGATATGTTTTTGAGGAATAGCCTCGTCAATAAACATAATTCCGTATTGCAATAAGTATAACACACGCTTCTTATCGTAAAGAGAAGTTACAAAGCTGTTGCATGGTGTTGTTGTTTTCAGGTTTTCCTGAAATTCGGCTGAATCAACAACAATGGGATTATATCCGCAGTCCTTAACTACAGCCTTTATTTCATAATATGAAATATCCTTATAGTAATACTTTGAATAATAAATATCATCATCCTCGCGGAAAAATGAAAAGCTTGTATTTGTTCCGTTCGGAGTTGTATAGAAAGAACCAGCTTTAACATCTTCTACATCATCGGAGTCTTCATATTCCATGTTGTTTGAGAATGATACAATCTGTAGCATATTAAAATACTTCTTATAATCAGGATTTTCCAAACGCTTATTAATCATTCTGTTAAACTCTTTTTGAATTCCACCTTCATTATTTGGTTTCTTTACTTCAAGAAAAGCTAAAGGAATACCATTGATGAGAATATTTATATCAGGTCTAAATGAACCTTCCTCAGTGCCTTCAATAACACAGAATGGGAGTTCATCGACAATTGTAAAGTCATTGTTGTCTATATCGGTGAAATCAATTAGCCTTACTCTCTCAAGAGGATTGATAAGCCAATTGTAGAATTCCTTACCCAAGTCGTTATTCTTAATCACGCTGTTAATCTTATTAAGAATAGCTTTAATCTCATCATAAGAAAACTCTCTGCCGTTAATGTTCTCAATAGCTGGTTTAAATCTGTTGATGAAAATCTTTGTATTGAAATCAATATCTGCATCTTGCATCGATTGATAATTGTAGCCGAGTCGAAGAAACTGAATCGTTGCTGGTAGTTTTACTCGTGTATCTTCATTAAATACCATCTCAATAATTCCCCTTTTGGTTTTAAAGTTGTGTATATTTAATTTATTATATCACATTTACAAGAATAAGACAATTGATTTAGGCTTGTTTTTAGAAAAAATGATGGTATATTGTAGTTGTTATAAGTGTCTTATATCATACAGTCTCACGTTATCTGTAATACCAACAAGTCTTAGAAATTTTTCAATATGTCCTTGACAAACCGAGCGAAAAGGGACAGTTCTCCTTGAAGTCGGAAATGCTCTCAAAGATGGCGGTTACAACATCAAGGTTGTGAATACCATCAACTTTGCAAAATCTATGCACTACAATCCGTTTGAGTATATTCGTTCAGAGAAAGATATTCTGAAATTCGTCAATGCCTTGATTGCCAACACCAAAGGCGAAGGCAGTCAGGGCGGTGAGGATTTCTGGGTAAAGGCTGAAAGGCTCTACTATTCGGCTCTTATCGGCTATATCTGGTACGAAGCTGCGGACGATGAGAAAAATATGATTACGCTCATAGATATGATAAATATGAGTGAAGCAAAGGAAGATGACGAGGATTTCAAGAACCCCGTTGATGAGTTATTTGAGGAGCTTGAACAGAAAAATCCCGACCACTTTGCTGTACGGCAATATAAGAAATATAAATTAGCGGCGGGTAATATAAAATGATAAAGAGGTTTTAATCACCTCGGAAATGAAAGTAGGTTGATACATACCAAGTAATAGGAGGTACACAATGAATGGTATTAAGATAACGGCATTATATGAACGACTAAGCCGTGATGATGAATTACAAGGCGAGAGTAACAGTATATCCAATCAGAAACGAATGCTGTCGGAGTTCGCAAAACAGCACGACTTACCCTGCCCCAAGCATTTTACTGATGACGGTATCTCTGGAACACGCTTTGACCGTCCGGGCTTTGTTGCGATGATGGAGGAAGTGAACAACGGTTTAGTTGAAGCTATCGTTGTCAAGGATATGAGCCGAATGGGACGTGATTATCTTGTTGTCGGGCAGTATATGGAGATGCTGCGACAGAAAGGTGTTCGTCTGATTGCTATAAATGACGGAGTTGACAGCTTCAAGGGTGATGATGACTTCACGCCGTTTCGCAATATTATGAATGAATGGTATGCAAGGGACACGAGCAAGAAAATCAAGTCCACATTCAAGGCGAAGGGCAAATCAGGAAAGCACGTTGCAAGCACAACCCCATACGGCTATCTGAAATCGCCCGACGACCATAACCAATGGATTATTGACGATGAAGCCGCAAAGGTAGTGCGCCGTATCTTCTCTATGACTATGGCGGGGTGCGGTCCGTATCAGATTGCACAGATACTTGAAGCTGAAAAGATTGAAATTCCTGCCGTACATCTTGCCAAGAACAACGCAGGACTTCATCAGAACAAGACCTTTGAATATCCTTATCGTTGGTGTTCGTCAACAATAGCAAGTATACTGAAAAAGCGTGAATATCTCGGACACACCGTCAATTTCAAAACGCAAAAACATTTCAAGGACAAGAAAAGCCATTACGTTTCAGAGGATAACTGGGTTATCTTCGAGAATACGCAAGAACCGATTATCGACCAAGATACCTTTGACAACGTTCAACGTATCAGAGGGAACGCAAGACGTTATCCAGACGGTTGGGGTGAAGCACACCCATTGACAGGACTGCTGTATTGTGCGGATTGTGGCGGAAAGATGTATGTTCACAGGACAAACAACGGAAAACGCATTGCACAGTACACTTGTGCCAATTACAGCAAGATACCTTGTGGTGTTCTCTGTACTTCTCAACACAGAATAAACGCTGATGTCGTTTTGTCGCTTATCTCTGAAATGCTCAAAGCCATTGCCGAGCAAGCAAACCTTGACCGCAATGCTTTTATGAAGCTTGTACAGGAGGAACAGGCTAATCAACTTTCCGATGAAGCAAACAAAGCCAAGTCAAGAATTGAGGTTGCGAAGAAACGAGCCGAGGAGCTTGAAGTGTTGCTATGCCGTATTTACGAGGATAATGTTCTCGGCAAACTTCCCGACGAAAGATATTCGTCCCTGAATATGCAATATACCAAGGAGAAGTATGCAATAACCGATGAAATACGTTCTCTTGAAACCGTTATTTCCGATGAAAATGCACATCGCAACTCATCACAGCGTTTTATGGGACTGATAGACAAGTACGAGAATTTTGAAACGCTTACAACGACTATGATAAACGAGTTCATTGAGAAGATTGTCGTTCACGAGCGTGACCGTAAAGGCAGTACCGACACGACACAGGAAATCGAGATATATTTCAATTTTATCGGCAGATATGTTCCGATGAAATTCTATGAGGCTGTTGAGCTTACTCCCGAAGAACAAGCAGAGCTTAAAAAGCGTGAGGGACGTAGGGATAAGCTTCATCAAAACTATCTCAAACGAAAGGAGCAAGGCAAGGAAAAAGAGTATTATGAACGTGCTAAGGCAAAGAAAAAGCAGGCTATGGAGGAAACGAAGAACAAGCTGAGAGCCGAGGACATTGAAAAAGGCGTATTCATACCTCAAAGTCAGCTTTCACAGACAAATCCGACCTATATCGGAACAAGTGCTTAAAAGGTACAAATACGGAGCGTTTTTTTTACAATTAAGGGCTTCAAAGCCTACAATTCAATATTCAAAGACAAACGGCAGGTAGTTTTATTCAAACACCTGCCGTTTTTGTATTACGGCTAAGAAAGGAGGGTTTTCGGTAAAATGGCACTATCCAAGTATGAGAAAGAAACCATTATTCTCACAAGCGAGGGTGATACGGAGTACAGCATTGACACATTCAATTCGAGCTTGAAACGCAGGCTTGCGGATTTCTGCTGTAAGTATCCCGACATTTGCAAGCACAATGGCACAGACCAATACGGCGGAGCAAGTTATTTCGTCAGAAAGGAGAACATTTCAATCCGTTTGTTACCGCCCATTTCCGAGCAAAGAAGAAAATCTGCCAGCGACACTGCCAAGAAGTATAACAGTGCCGCTAATTTTAAGAAAGATTGAGGTAAAAATCTATGAGAAATGCGAACAGAAATAATATTGCAAGAATTATTGACCGCACCGTTTACACGGCGATTAAAAACAACCTCGGAGGTGAAAATAGCTTGTCTTTCCGTCTGTTATCAGATGCTTTCAGTGAAAAGATTAACACCGCCGTATGCAATGAATTTGGCGTGACTGATACAGCGAACATTCCCAAGGAAAGCGTTATTGAAGCTATCATTTTTGTTCTCAGTGTAAAGCCGTCAGAGGATATTATTCAGTTAAGCAAGAAATTCGAGAATGAATTTCAGGAGTTTATTTATCATTTCGTTGAGGATATGCCGAAAGACACTCCTGCTTACCAACAGCTTATCAATGACTATATTGCAAATCTGCCCGACAGCACAAGTGCTATTGACGATAACGACATCGGTTGTCTTGAAAGCGAAATGGAACGTGCTATTGAAGCTTATCTTTACAGCGTAAGACACAGCAAGTTCTACAAATATCTTTACAGCTTATGTACCGATGAGCTTGATGAGGATTTTAGCAAGGAGTTTTGCGTTGATAATATCAGCGAACTTCCTGCCGAGAAATTTATTGAAGCAATGCAGTTTGTTGGCGAATGGACACCGTCATATGAAACCTTGTGCAAGATAAGCGAGCTTGAACCCTATAAAATCAAAGTCAAGACAGCAAAGTAACATACCATAGTGTGAAAACACCGCCCGATTGAAGTCGGGCGATACATAGCTGGTTTGAGAATGGGAGAGTAATAGTGGCTTGTTATATCGAAAAATAAATTACTTACACTTGAAAAAAAAACGATTAAAAAGCTGTATTACACAATGTACCTTAAAAGGACATCAAGATTGAAAACTATTTTTGACGATGATGATATTACATTTTCAGATGATGATTTAATTGAAATTATTCAAAACAGTCCGCAAGACCATAAAGAAGCTGATTTTGCATATGGTTGGGACTCAAGATTTGATACGTGGTTTAAACTTCCAATGGAGTTTGGCTTTGTTTTTTATGCTATGGGTCAACCAATTAAAATATCAAATACAGGGCATATGCTGATTGATGCATTTAACGAAGTTCCAACAAATGAGGCAAAAATACAAAGTGTCCTTTTAAATGCAATGATGAAATATCAATCAAATAATCCTTTTCGAAGAAATGCAAATGCGAACGTGCCTCTTTTACTTTTGCTCAATGTGCTTAAAATGCTTAAAGATGATAAAGACGAAAATGGAGCAGGTGTATCAAGACAGGAATTGTCATTGTTCATTTGTTGGAAAGATAACGACGCATTAAGCCTATATAAAATGATAAAAAGCATTCGAAATAAAGTCAAATTCAATTATTCCGATGAATATATGTATGAGATATGTTTGGATTTGCTCGGTGCTGATGATACTCAAAGAAAACGTTTTAAAATGAACCAAATATGTGGTGAAGCTGTAGATGAGTATATCAGAAAAATGCGTAGCACTGGAATTATTTCTTTGAGAGGTAACGGCAGATTTATAGATTTCAATATGCTTGAAATTGATACAATCAACTATGTAATGAGCCATTATTCAACATATACTTCATATGAGGATAAGAATGCTTATTATGAATATATGGGCTGTATTGATACACAAATATTGAGTATACAGCAATCCTCGACTATTGATACTTCTGATACTCGTAAAAATGCATTATATAGATTTGCTTCCGAATATCCACAAAGTAAAGTGTTTGATGAACTTCTAAAAGTGTGCAATAAGGTTGATAGCAAAGATGATGTGCTTAAATTCATTAATGCTCCAACACGCTTGGAATTTTTAACGAGCATAGCACTTGTTCAACAGTTTAAAGGACTTGATGTTAATCCAAATTACTCCATTGATGATGAAGGACTGCCCACATTTACCGCTGGAGGTGGGGTAGCCGATATTATATGCTATGATGATGATTATAACAGTTTTTTTGAAGTTACATTGATGCGTGGAAGACAAGAACAATTGACTAATGAAATCGTGCCAATAAGACGTCATTTGATAGAACAGAAAGAAAATAAAGCGGAAGTCTTTTCTGTATTTGTAGCACCAAAAATCCACGAAGATACAAAGGAAATGTCTGAATGGTATAAGCACAAGGAAAACATTGACATTCTTACTTTTGATATTGTGGAATTTATTTCAGCTATTTCGAAATATGAAAAAGCCTCGCAGTTATTAAAAGTATAGGAGTTTACATAGCACTCAACCTAACCGTTGGGTGCTTTTTTCATACCCATTTGAAAGGAGGGCTACTATGACTGCCGACGAAAAGACCGAACAGCTTAAAACGAACCGAGAGAAACTCGAACACGAAATCTACGTCACAGAGAAGAAAGCCAAGGCTTGTGAGGACGAGGAGAAGTTCTTGATAAGTACGATTAAGCAGTACAACCGCAAGGCAAGAACACATCGGCTTTGTAACCGAGGAGCAATGCTTGAACAGTATCTTCAAAAGCCTGATTATCTGTCAGACGAACAGGTTTCAGAGTTCTTGAAAATCGTATTTCACAAAGCAGATATTCAGGAGATTTTGAGAAAACTCTTGAATGAAGCTCACCCAGAAAACCCTTGCCTTTAGAACAAGGGCGCAATTATACACCGCCATAGTCGGTGATTGCGTTCTGCCGAAGGCTCACTGCGTGAAGCTGATAACTTTTGCAGACAGCTCTGCAACGTTATCCAGAGGAAGTTACACTTCCCCTGCGACAGCTTTGCTGTCTACCCCATTGTCTAAAAAATCTATCCGAGCGACCGATTACAAAGGCATCTGCCTTAAAAGTAAGCGGTCTTTTTTTATGCCTGAAAGAAAGGAGCATTCAAACAATGCCTTGCCCACATTTTACGATTACCATTACGCAAAGAAGTAAACGGCAGTCAGCCGTTGCAGGTGCGGCATATCAGAGTGGCGAGCCTTTGTTTTCAGAGTACGACCAAGAAAGAAAATCGTATTCAGAGAAAAAAGGAATTGCCTATACCGAAATAATGTTGCCGACCAATGCTCCGCCAGAATATGCAGACCGAGCTACCCTTTGGAATTCTGCCGAGGCGGTTGAAAAGCAATGGAACGCACAGCTTGCCAGACGAATTGTACTTACCCTGCCGAGAGAAGTACCCATAGAGCAATATCCGCAGATGTTGAGGGATTTCTGCAACGAGCATTTTGTTTCAAAGGGTATGTGCGTAGATTTTGCTATTCATAACAAAAACGATGGAAACCCTCACGCACACATTATGTTGACCTTACGAGGAATAGATGAAAACGGCAAGTGGTTGCCGAAATCACGAAAGGTCTATGACATTGACGAGAACGGCGAACGTATTAAACTTCCGTCGGGAAATTGGAAAAGTCACAAGGAGAACATTGTTGACTGGAACGACCAACAGTACGCTGAAATCTGGAGGCATGGTTGGGAAACCATTACGAATGATTATCTTGAAAAAGCTAACCGCCCCGAAAGAATTGACTTGCGTTCTTTTGAACGTCAAGGCATTATAGACCAAGCTCCCACTGTTCATATGGGTGCGGCTGTTACTCAGATGGAGCGTCGAGGAATTGAAACAGTTATCGGCAACCTGAACAGAGATATTAAGAACACAAACAATCTTATCAGGTCTGTTCAAAAGGTAATCGGTTCGTTGAGGAGTTGGCTGTCAGAGCTTTTTGAAAAGCGTAAACAGCTTGATAACGCTGATAAATCATTACCCGAATTGCTATTGCAATATATGGACGAACGGAAATCCGAGAGAAGTGAATGGTCTGCTTATGGAAAGCAAAATGGTACAATTAACGATTTAAAGAAAGTATCATCAGCTATATGTTACTTGCAAAATCACAATATAACTTCTCTTGAAACCCTTGACCGCCTGTTACAGACAGCAAATTCAAAGCTCACAACAATCCGTAATAGCATGAAATCCAACGAACGTCGAATGAAAGAAATAACCAATATTTTAGGCGCATTTGATACGATAGAGAGATTATCAGCCATTCACGATAAGTACGTCAAAATCGGTTGGAAAACAGCTAAAGAGAAGTATGCCAATGCTCATCAGACAGAGCTTGACGAGTACAACAAAGCTTTCCGTTATCTGAAAAAGCAAGGCATTGACACAAGCTTCAATACGGACGCTTACAAAGGTGAATATAGAACACTTGAACGCAAATGTTGTGAGGATAAACAGGAGCTTGAAGCCGTTCAAAACGAGATTATGCCCCTCAAAGAAATCAGATATTATGTCAGCAAGGTTATACCGATTGATGAGCCTGCCGAGCTGATTGAACAGGCTAAACCCTCTATTTCCGATAAGCTCAAGGAAAGCAAAGAGAAAAGCAAACAGAATGAACAACACAAAGCAGAAACCCATAAGAAAAGAAGTGATGAACTTGAATAGATGGTTGCACATTGCCGTGCAACTTTTTTCGTTTTAGGGCTACTAATGAAAGGAGTAATGTTTATTGAATGTATTTCAGGCAGTCAAACAGGCTGTTTCCACAAGGCAAGCCGCTGAAAGCTATGGATTTGAAGTCAGGCATAACGGAATGACCTGCTGTCCGTTTCACAGTGACCGCAATCCGAGTATGAAAGTCGATAACCGCTTTCATTGTTTTGGTTGCGGAGAGGACGGTGATGTAATTGACTTCACAGCAAAGCTTTTCGGTGTTGGCTTGAAAGAGGCGGCACAGCGATTAGCAAGTGATTTCGGTATCAGTTATGACAATGCAGTTGCCATTGCAAAACCGTCAATCAATCAGAAACTCAAAGCCGTTCAGGAAAAACAAGCAGAACAGCAATGTTTTAATACTCTTTGTGATTATTATAAGTTGTTGGTACAGCACAAGTCAGAGTATGCCCCCAGAAGTGAAAGTGAGGAGCTTCACCCTTACTTTATTGAAGCATTGCAGAATATGTCGTATGCCGAGTATTTACTTGATTTAATGACATACGGAACAAAGGAAGAACGGACAGCATTTGTTTATGAACGAGGAAAAGAGGTGAAAGCCATTGAACAACGAATTAAACAATTCACAAAATCAGACCGAGCCGAGCACATCTGTCTTTGAGGTTAAGAAGAGCCTTGAGGAAACCGAAAAAGGAAGTGTCAAGAACACAATTAAGAACTGTTTGACGGTTCTGGAGCAAGACCCTCTTTTAAGAGGAGCTATCCGTACCAACGTCCTTACAGAAAGAATTGACATAGTTAAGTCTTTAGGTTGGGAACGTTCGGGTTCGGCTTTGACCGATACTGATATGAAATATCTTGAATTGTATCTTGAAGAAAAATATCAGCTTACAAGCGAAAAGAAGATAGATGACGCTATCAGAATTGTGGCGAACGAAAACAAGTATCACCCGATATGTGATTTTCTAAATTCTCTCCAGTGGGACGGAACAGAACGCCTCCGCTTTGCACTTCATCATTTTCTCGGAGCTGATACCGATGACTATACCAGTGAAGCAATGCGAATATTTATGCTCGGAGCTATCAGCAGAGTTTTTAGTCCAGGCTGTAAATATGAAACAATGCTTTGTCTTGTCGGCGGACAAGGTGCAGGAAAATCAACATTTTTCAGATTGCTTGCGGCACGTGATGAATGGTTCTCTGATGACCTACGAAAGCTTGAAGATGAAAACGTATATCGAAAGCTTCAGGGGCATTGGATAATTGAGATGTCTGAAATGCTTGCAACGGGAAACGCAAAGAGCGTTGAGGATATAAAGGCGTTTTTGAGCAAGATGAAAGACAATTACAAAGTGCCTTATGAAACGCACCCACAGGACAGACTAAGACAATGCGTATTCGGCGGAACATCAAACACGTTGGATTTTCTACCGCTTGACCGTTCTGGAAACCGCCGTTTCGTTCCTGTTATGTGTTATCCAGAGAGAGCTGAAACTCATATTTTGACTGATGAAAAATCATCAAGAGAGTATATTTTGCAGATGTGGGCAGAGGCAATGGAGATATACCGAACAGGTAAATTTACTTTGGCATTCAGTCACGAAATGAGCGTATCTCTCAAAGAACGTCAGCAAGAGTTTATGCCCGAAGATACAAAGGTTGGTATCATTCAGACTTACCTTGACGGTTACAAGGGCGATATTATCTGTTCCAAGCAGATTTACAAGGACGCATTGAACCACGCATTTGAAGAACCAAAGCAATGGGAAATCAGAGAAATCAACGACATTATGAACCAAAGCATTGACGGTTGGGAACGCTTTTCATATCCGAGAGTTTTTGCGGAATACGGCAGACAGAAAGGTTGGGAACGTAAAAAGCCAAGCAAGGTGCAACCGACTTTTAAGGATACCGTTTCAGAGAAAACAGAGGAGTGCAATGAACAGCTTATGCTCCCTTAAAAAGATATCTGGTTGCAGGCGTGTTGCTATCCCGTTGCAAGCGAGTTGCCGACAGAAACGGCTATATATCGTGGTTTATCTCTTACTGCAACCAAAGCAACCTACTATTTAAAGAAAAAGTAAACAACAACATTTGACCTTGCAAGGATAATTTTCAAAGTCTTTTTGAGCCGGTTGCACTATCCCGTTGCATGCAACCCTGTTGCTTTCAAAAAGACTTTTATTCTTGTGGGGCTTTTTTAGGAGGAAAAACGAATGAAGAATACTGAAAATACACAGAACCGTCCGTCCCTTATCAAGAAAATCGGAAAGACAACGTATGTTGTGACTGCCTATTTCTCTGATACAAGCAAGGAAACAATGAATGACAAAATCAAGCGTATGTTGAAAAACGAGCTGAAAGCAAGCTGATTGTATAAAGATACCGTCCACATCTCAATATTGAGGTGTGGACGGCTTTTCTTTTATGTCGAAATAGGGGTTGATATTTTTTATTGTTCGTGGTATAATAATACAAGAGTAATTGCTTATGTAAATTCGAGTATGTATAAATTGATGAGATTTTAAGTATACTTATACTATTATAATGCACCATGATGAAAAAAGCTAAGAGGGTGTTGATATGCAAACGAATAAAAGGTTGCGATTATCAGCGGACACTTTATTGAAATTAAAACAAGTATTTATTGATAACGGGTGGGAAATTCAGGAAAAAAATGCTGGAATGGAAAGTAGATTTAATCGCTTTTGCGAGAGATTAAGTATGTTTAGTCACGATGAACAACGGTTGATAATAGAGTTAACTCAACGTTTTTTTATTATTGAAGGGACTGATTACTTACAAATACTATTAAAGTTGCTTGAAAAAATTAGTGACCAAAAAATTGAAATATTTCAAGATGTGGAAAAACTATTTGTTTTTCCATTGGTTGCACCTGAAGATAAAGAAAAGACAAAGAGCTCAAATTTCGTTTGGTATTATTTCAAAGATGAAAGAATAAAATTTACTCCCTTATTCAAAGATAAAAATCTTGTTTACTGTGATATACCCAAAATATCTTGGGCACAGAATACAAAACCAAAAGAAAGAATTATTCTATTAGATGATTATATTGGTAGCGGTGAAACTGCTGTAAATGCACTTAAATGGCTACGAGATGAAAAAAAATAGCCATTGATAAAATAATTGTTTTGTCAATAGCCGCACAAGAACTTG
This sequence comes from Ruminococcus sp., assembly GCA_022641595.1. Classification (GTDB taxonomy): domain Bacteria; phylum Bacillota; class Clostridia; order Oscillospirales; family Ruminococcaceae; genus Ruminococcus. Next base: position 20,380 of record JALCDN010000046.1, read on the forward strand.
GAATTCAGCATATACAAAATGAGCTTGGAGTGAATGTTTTTTCATATTAGGACTTATGAAATAATAACATGACTATCTAAGCAAAATATGTTATAATATTTTTATCAAGTAAAAAGTGAGGTAAAAGTATTATGGAAGAACGGATAAAAATGATGTTACCCCAACTAAATGA
>JALCDN010000047.1 GCA_022641595.1 Ruminococcus sp.
TCGGTCATACTGACCTTGATATTGGATATTATGAATCGTAAAGACATTTTTTATTTTGTCATATCCCTGCTGATACTTGTAGAAGATGTGATAATATACCGGTATAAGAGCGGTTTGCCAATCATTTGCATTGATAATGTCTGGCTTAAAATCAATTACCCTCAACATTTCAAGTACTGCACGTGAAAAGAAAACAAATCTTTCACCATCATCATAAAAGCCGTACAGACCGTCCCTGTCAAAATAGTATTCATTATCAATGAAGTAATAAGTAATGCCATTGCTGATGCCTGATAGTATGCCACAATATTGTTTTCTCCATGCTACATCGACAGTAATATTTTTAATAAATTTCAAATCATTTCTGAGTTCTTTGCTGATTGTTTTGTATAGTGGCATAACAATTCGACAGTCGTTGCCTTTTTCACAAATTGCCGATGGAAGTGAACCGATAACATCGGCTAACCCACCTGATGCTGCATAAGGAACTGCTTCACTTGCTGCAAACAGTACATTCATATAGTGTCACCTGCCTAAATATGGGCATTTTTTCCGATATAAAGCGGATAAGTTTCTGAACCTGTAAGAACTTTTTCATTAGTAATCTTAACGTTTTTGTCAGTTATAATGGAAGTAACGCTACATTTATTTCCGACCTGAGTTCCCTGAAGCAGAACTGAATTTCTGACAACAGTGTCTTTTCCGACTTTAACGCCTCTGAAAAGGATAGAATTTTCAACAGTACCTTCGATGATACAGCCATCAGCAATAAGTGAATTTTTGATATTGGACTCCAGACCATATTTTACAGGACCATTATCGCCAATTTTAGTATATATTGGCAAATCCTTGCGGAAAAGAGCATTTCTGTTTTCAGTATTCAGCAATGCAAGATTTGCTTCATAAAAGCTCTGTATACTGTCAATTTTTGTAAAATAGCCCTTGTGTTCATAACCATAAATAGCATATTCATCTTTTTTAGCCTGAAGAACATCTCTTATAAAACTATGCTGATTGCGACTTGCTGCTTCAGTAACGATTTTCTTTAGAAAATCCTTGCTTATTACAAACATATCCAAGCACATATTGCATTCACCTGAGAACTGAGGATCTACGAGAACATCCTTAACACGTCCTGTCTGGTCAAGTTCAAGGATATTTGTAAGCTGATTCTTCTCACTGTTATATTTGCTTTTGCTATATATTGCTGTTATGTCAGCACCACTTTCTATATGCTGCTTAAGGACAGGATTAAAATCGATGGTAGTAACAATATCGCAGTCAGACATAATTACATATTTAGCATTTGAGTGTTCTACGAAGCTCCATATATTATTCAAAGCTTCAAGTCTGCCACGATAAATGCCGCCTACCTGACTGTAAGGAGGTAAAAGATGAAGCCCGCCTTTTTTCCTTGAGAGATCCCATTCACGACCTGAACCAAGGTGGTCAAGCAGTGATCCATAATTTGATTTTGTTATTACTCCAACTTCAACGGCACCTGAATTTACCATATTTGAAAGAGGAAAATCAATAAGTCTGTATCTTCCTCCGAAAAGAATCGAACCCATAGTTCTTTGTTTTGTAAGCTCAACGACTGCCGAGTCATGCATACTTGCAAATATCAAGCCTAAAACGCTGTAATTAACACCCATTGAAAAAGCCTCCTTATATATTATCGGCAATTATTTGTTTAGGCTCAACAAATTTGCCTTTAGAAACCGTAACGTTATGACCAACAACAGCGATTCCCCATTCGTCTCTGTTTTCTATATTTTCAGGGCTTGTACCTATCTTTGCATCGCTTTCGATAACGCAGTCCTCACCAATAATAGCATATTCAACAACAGCTCCTGCCTTAATAACTGAACCGGGCATAACGATACTATAGTTGACCGTTGCACCTTTTTCGATTGTTACACCTGAAAAAATAACGGAAAAGTCGACCGTGCCGTCAATAGAACTGCCTTCGGAAATCATAGAATTTTCAATATTAGCATTGCTTCCTATGTATTGAGGAGGCATATTGCTGTTTCTGGAATATACTTTCCAATTTGGGTCATAAAGATCAAGAGGAACACTTGGACTAAGCAAGTCCATATTAGCTTCCCAAAGGCTGTCAAGTGTACCTACATCTTTCCAATATCCATCGAATGAATATGCGAAAAGGCGTTCCTGATTTTCAAGCATTGATGGAATTATATCCTTACCGAAATCTTTTGAGCCTGTATTTGCATTCTCATTTTCGATAAGATATTTCTTAAGTTTGTCCCATGAAAATACGTATATACCCATAGAAGCGAGGGTTGATTTTGGTTCCTTAGGCTTTTCAGTGAAGTCAACTACCTTAAAGTCTTTGTCGCAAGTCATAATGCCGAGTCTTGTTGCTTCCTCAAGCGATACCTCCTGAACAGCAATAGTTAGATCAGCATTATTTGCTATATGGAAATCTACCATTTTTGAATAATCCATTTTATATATATGGTCACCGCCGAGTATTATAACGTAGTCAGGATTATAGCGTTCGATAAAGCTCATATTCTGATATATTGCGTTTGCAGTACCTTCATACCACGATGCACCCATAGCTGTCTGGTAAGGCGGAAGAACATGAACACCACCGTGCATTTTGTCGAGATCCCAAGGTTGTCCACTTCCGATATACTCATTCAGAACAAGCGGTTGATATTGAGTAAGAACACCAACTGTGTCTATACCTGAGTTTGTGCAGTTTGAAAGCGGAAAATCGATGATTCTATATTTGCCGCCATAAGGTACAGCAGGCTTTGCCATATCTCTTGTCAATGCATAAAGTCTGCTGCCCTGACCGCCTGCAAGCAGCATTGCAACACATTTCTTTTTAATATACATATATTTTATTCCTCCTGAAATTGCACTGAACGCATTAAATCTGAAATTTGACATCAACGGGGTCAAATATACCATTCAGTGCAACGCTGATTACTTTCTAAGTTTCTTTACTTTTACCGCTTTCTGAGCAGTATTCTTTTCATTATCTGAATTTTTTTTGCTTACTGCCGGAGCAAACTTTAAATAAATTACCGACAAAGGAGCAAGCGTCATAGATATACTTTCATCGAAGCCATGCATTGAAAAATGCTGAGTTGTGAAAGTTTTTTCAGTCATACCTGTTCCGCCGAATTTTTTATCATCTGAGTTAAATATAAGCTTATACTTTCCTTTTTGTGGAACGCCTATTTTGTAGTCATGGCGTTCTGCCGGAACAAAATTACAAACAGTAATAATTTCGTTCTCATCATCATCAGTTCTTCTAAAAGCTATAACACTTTGTTTGTAGTCATCATTTGAGATCCAGCTAAAACCATTCCAAGAATCGTCATTTTGCCAAAGAGGAGCATTTTCGAGGTAGAATTTATTAAGTGCTTCACTAAATTCGAGCATATTCTTATTTTGTTCATTATCAAGAGCAAGCCAGTCAAGTTGTGATTCATAGTCCCACTCTCTGCTCTGACCAAATTCTTGTCCCATAAACATAAGTTTTTTGCCTGGGTGAGCCATCATATAGCACATAAACGCTCTGAGTGAGCTGAATTTTTCTTCATAAGAGCCAGGCATCTTTTCGAGAAGTGAACATTTACCATGAACTACTTCATCGTGAGAGATTGGCAGGATATAATTTTCAGAAAAGCAATAGAAGAAAGAGAATGTCAGCTTATCATGATTAAAGGCACGATACATAGGGTCTAATGACATATATGTTACCATATCGTTCATCCACCCCATGTTCCATTTGAAGTTAAATCCGAGACCACCGATATCGGTAGGTTTAGTAACGAGTGGCCACGCAGTAGATTCCTCTGCAATCATCATAACATCAGGATGTGAAAGGAACGCAGCTTCATTAAGTCGTTTCAGAAATTCAACTGCTTCGAGGTTTTCATTGCCACCGTAAATGTTTTTGCTCCATTCGCCGTCACGTCTGTCATAATCGAGGTAAAGCATAGAAGCAACAGCATCAACACGCAGACCATCAATATGGTATTCATTCAACCAAAAGCAAGCACTCGAAATCAAAAATGAACAAACTTCACCTTTTCCGTAATCAAAGACTCTGGTACCCCAAGCCTTATGTTCCTTTTTATATTCATCTCCGTATTCATAGCAGCAGGTTCCGTCAAATTCATATAAGCCGCTTGCGTCCTTAGGAAAATGAGCTGGAACCCAGTCCAGAATAACGCCTATATTATTTTTATGGAAAAGGTCTATCATTTTCTTGAAATCATCAGGGGTTCCGTAACGTGAAGTCGGGGCATAATAACCGGTAACCTGATATCCCCATGAGCCATCATAAGGGTACTCAGTAAGCGGCATAAACTCGATATGTGTGTAAGACATTTTTTTCAGATACGGAATAACATTTTCAGCGAAGTTAACATAGTCCATAAATTCGCCTGAATCTGTAAGTTTCCACGAACTCAGATGAACTTCATATATATTAACAGGACTCTTGTAAACATTTTTTTCTTTCTGAACATCTAACCACTTTTCGTCTGACCAGACAAAGGAGCTTTCATATATTTTTGAAGCTGTACCTGGTCTTGTTTCATAGTGTGTTGCATATGGGTCAGATTTTAACAGTAGCATACCTTTTTCAGTTTCGATGCTGAATTTATAGATATCAAACTGTTCCAATCCTGAAATTGTAGTTTCCCAAATGCCGTCAGCAATAGTCATCATAGGGTTAAGCTCACGGTTCCAGCCGTTAAAATCTCCTACAACAGATACAGACTTTGCTTTTGGAGCCCACACACGAAACCTACGTGCATCACCGTAACTATTTTTTACAGTATGCACTCCAAAAAATTTATATGCTTCATAATTTTTTCCTTGATAAAATAAATACAATGGGAAGTCATTTGGATTTGATTTATTATTCGTCATACTATTCCCCCTTTGCTAATAATATTTTATCAGAAAGTCGAAGAATATTCAAGTATTTTTGCCAAATGTGTCAGAATTTCAGACAATACACTAATTTCGTTTACATATTTTAGTGCATTTTGACATATTTTTACATAGCTTTTAAGAATTAGTTTGTCGAATTTATTTAAACTTAGGTATTTAAAGCTGTTTGAAATAAATACTTATCTAACAAGTCTCAGACCTATAACAGTTACGTCATCAGCTTTTTCTGATTCACTGAAAACATTAGCTTTTGTGCAAATTTCATCAACTATCTGATTAATATTATCATTTTGCATAAGGAGTTCTTTTATATATTTATATTCGTTTTCGTTTATTCCATCAGAGAACATTATTATGATGTCACCACATTCAAATTCAAAGTCTCTTGCAAAAGTATCGGCTTCCTCAACAATACCGATAGGGAATGTTGGTGATGTTACTTTTATAACCTGTCCTCCATGGCGTATCAGTGTAGCTGAAGCTCCTGATTTTATCAATGTAAGTCTGCAATCATCAAGATTCACTCTTACAGCATCGAGTGTGGCGAATGCTTCGTCCTGTGATTTAGTCAGCATTATTGAGTTTATAAGTTTTATTGCCGACGAATATTCTGCTCCGCTTATTATCAATCTTTTAAACATACTTACAACCATCCTTGATTCAAGTGCAGCTGTTTTTCCGCAGCCCATTCCATCTGATAAAATAACGTAGCTGTTTCCAAGACCATCGCTGAAAACTGAAGTACAATCTCCTGTGATTCCAGAATTTTCTGCACTTACGGCGGCACAGTATGTATCAAGACTGTATTCTGTTTTTTCAAAAGCACGCATTCTTACATTTTTTCCGCATTTTACCGGTTCTGAGCAATCAATTTTCATATTTATTTCATCAGAAATAATGTCGCAGATTCTCTGACAATTTTTTGGCGAATCGTTTGTACTGAAATACAATTCCATAAGCAAACGGTTTTGAGAATTATAATAGGCGCTGACATTTTCCGTGTTAAAGCCATACTTTTCAAGCTTTGACGCAATAGTTTTGCTTAAAGCAGGACTATACCTTATGTCGAGCCTTTCACCGGCTGATGCAAGTAATTCCTCAGTAATTTTTATCTGCTCATAAAGCATTTTCTGACTGTCGGAAAGTCTTAATGCCATAAGCTTTGCTGTAATTTTTTCACGATAACTTTTTGCAAATTCGAGTACAATTTTCTCTTTATTTATACATTCCTTAAGCTCATATGGCAGTTTTTCCACAGTCGGGTCGCCTATTTCAGACATTTTTTTAAAACCCGTCCTTGTTGCGTCATATTTGTTGTACCAACAAACAAGTCGATTACTGCAATGAGAGCATACTGCGTCACTTGTTGTTTCTATTTCACAGGTTTTATCAGAAATTGCTCTAAGGTGTTCCGAAATTTTTTTGGAATCATTTCTTACGGCACTGATTGAATCTGCAAGGAAAATCATTTGCGAAGAAATAACGTCACCTGCATCTTTTTCATCTTTCCCTGTAATTATCCATTTATCCGAAAAAAATTGTGATGTTGCAGCAAAAATTGCTATAGATACACCAATTTCAATCAAAAATCCAAGTGTTCCTTTAGGAAAACCTATCAGAACCGTAAAAATTACATTTATTGAAATGAAAAAAGCTGATATGACTGCTGTAGTATTCTTGTATAGGTATCCTGTCAGCAGACCTGCAACTGAGAGCAAAACTACGGGCATTCCTGATTCAGATGATGACAAAAAAACTCCGCAGGTAGTAAGTGCGCCGCAAAGAACTCCACCCATATACCCATAATTTTTCGCAGCAATAAGCGTAATTGCTATTCCTGCAAGACGTCCGAGATTTATTTCAAACGGATCAAATGCTGCAAGAGTAGCAATTAAAACGACAAAAACTATCGCATATGCACAGCTTATTGCTGATTTCAAGTCAATAACACCTTGTTTTTTCAAGTTATCGACAGCAAGCTTAAAGAAAAATGAAGTAAATCCGGCAAGTACAGAATATATCAGATAAAATAATATTTTTATGAAATTTTCATTAATTACAAGTGCAACAACAAGTCCTGAAGCAAATGTGGATATTCCTGTGCAAATTCCTGCAAACTTTGGAGTAAAGTTCTCATTGAAAATAAGTTTTCCTATACATATAAGTGTCATAGCGCAGATGATTATAACATTTTTATGTACTTGAGACGTTGCGACATACTTCAACAGACTGCCTACTAAAACTGCAAGAGCATTCATTGGCGATACAGCACCTGAAATCGAAATATTGACAAATGAAACTGTACCACATATTTTAGCATCAGACAGAAAAATGCCAGACAAAAATGCAAGAAGAATTTTTGCCGCCGATTCAAGATTTGGATTTAAAATTGCTGTTTTTGCTTTTAACATCTCTACCACCTCATAAAATTAATAAATCAAGTATACAACCTTATGAAGGAAAAAGATGTCGCAAAACAAAAATCCAACTTTGCTTTATTGTGTAACTTTACGCCTAAAATTTGCTATATTACCGCTTTCAAAGAAACAGCAAGTGATTTCAGTTGATTGATGTCAAGCTGTTCTACTCTTACTGATGGATTTATATTAATGCTTTCAAGAATTGTAACAAGTTTGTCTTTGTCAATATTCATCTTAGCAGAAAGAGAATTCAATAAAGTTTTTCTTCTCTGAGCAAATGCATATTTAACTATTTTGAAAAAAGCATCTTCTGTTTCCTTATCAAGCTTTCCGGTGTCTTTCAGGTCTATACGAATAACAGCTGAATCTACATTAGGTGCTGGCATAAAGCTTCCTCTTGAAACTGAGAACAGCTTTTTTACATCAGCATAATAATTTACAGCAACAGTAATTGCACCTGACTCTCTCGAACCAACTTTTGCACATAGCCTTTGAGCTGCCTCTTTCTGAACCATTACTGTAATTGATTTGATTGGCAGATTATTTTCAAGCAGCATCATTATTATAGGCGATGTTATATAATATGGAAGATTTGCACATACTGAAACGTCCATTCCTGCAAATTCATCTGTAATAATTTTTTTAATGTCACATTTCATTACGTCATCGTTAATGATTTTAACATTGTTAAAATCGCATAGTGTCTCATCAAGTATTGGCAACAGGCGGGTATCTATTTCAATAGCTACTACCTTATCAGCACGTTTAGCAAGTTCAGCAGTAAGAGTGCCGAATCCCGTACCTATTTCTAAAATTCCGTTTCCCGGTGCTGCATTTCCCATTTCAGCTATTTTAGGACATATATCCGGGTTTATAAGAAAGTTCTGACCTAATCCCTTAGAAAAGCTGAATCCATGCTTTTCAAGTATACTCTTAATGACATTTATATTCGTAAGATTTTCCATTTAATCTCCATTCCTAAGAACGCTGTTGTTTAAGCATATCAGAAATAATAGCTTCGGCACATTTCATTCCGTCAACGGCTGCGGAAACTATTCCACCAGCATAGCCTGCTCCCTCGCCGCATGGATACAGACCTTTAAGTGATACCGAGCACATTGTTTCATTACATCTTATAATTCTTACAGGAGATGAGCTTCTGCTTTCGACACCTGTAATGAGAGCATCACCGTCATCAAATCCTTTTATTTTTCTTCCGATTTCCGGAATGCCTTTTTTTATTGTATCACATACAAATTCAGGAAGATATTCATCAATTCCGGCAAATCTTACTCCAGGTTTATATGTTGGAATTACTTTTCCAAAACATTTTTTGCTATCTATACCAAGAAGTGTGCCAACACGGGTAACAGGTGCATAAAAATCGCAGCCACCTGCTTTAAATGCGTTCTCTTCAATCTTTCTTTGCAGATACATACCTGCTAAAGGATGACTACTGCCAAAATCAGATGGATCTATTCCAACCAGAAGTGCACTGTTTGAATTTTCGCCATCACGATTGAAAAAACTCATACCGTTAGTTGCAATCCTGCCGTTTTCAGATGCCGCAGCAACAACGTACCCACCCGGACACATACAAAACGTGTAAAGACTTCTTCCGTTTTGCAAATGAACCACCTGTTTGTAATCAGCAGCTTTAAGTGCTTTATGACCTGCAAAGCTGCCGTACAAAGCTTTATCTATGTCTTTTCTCAGATGCTCGATTCTTACTCCGACAGAGAAACTTTTCTGCATTATTTCAATATTATTTTTATAAAGCAGCTCAAAAGTATCTCTTGCACTGTGTCCAACAGCAAGTATTGCGTAATCGGTTTTTATTCTGTTTATTATTCCGTTTTCTTCAGTAATAATTTCGGTAAGCTTACCATCATCACAAGTAAAATTTTTCATTAACGAATTAAAACGAATTTCTCCGCCCTTTGAAATTATGTATTCTCTTATCTTTTTGACAATAAACTGCAACTTGTCAGTACCTATGTGTGGCTTTGCAAGATAGAGAATTTCTTCTGGAGCACCAAATTTAACAAATGTTTTAAGGACAAACTGAATACGCTCATCTTTTGTACCAGTAGTAAGTTTACCATCTGAAAAAGTACCTGCTCCACCTTCTCCGAACTGAACATTGCTTTTTTCGTTGAGAATACCTTTTTCCCAAAATTCGTCAACCGATTTTTTTCGGTCATCGACATTTTCGCCACGTTCAATTACAATCGGACACGCTCCGCTCTCTGCAAGTACAAGAGCTGCAAACATTCCAGCCGGTCCAAAACCGATTATTACAGGTCTTCGTGTAATATCCGAAACCTTTGGAATTTCGTATCTAAACTCTTTTATGACACTTGCGTCCTTGCATATTTTTAAAATTTTTTCTTCATTTTCAGCTTCGATATCAATTGACAAAATAAAATGTATATCACTTTTTTTCCTTGCGTCAACAGATTTCTTTGCGAGCTTTGCATTTTTTATCTGGCTTTCAGAAATTTTGCACACCTGAGCCGAAAGCTTTTTCAATTCCTTGAAATCATAATCCAATGATACTTTTATATTATTTATTCTCAGCATAAATGTCCTCCGACTTTTTTGCAGCATTTTTGCCTGCCCACAGTCCTGACGACCATGCCCATGTAAGATTATATCCGCCGCATATTCCGTCAACGTCAAGTATTTCACCGCATAAGTACATACCTTTGAAAAATTTTGACTGCAAATTTAAATCAACACATTCGCCACATATTCCGCCGTGAGTTATCTGAGCATTTTTCCATAACGAACTTGCAGTTATCTTAAATTCAAGTCTTTTTATATTTTTGGCAAGCGTATGTATTTTATCATCACTTATTTCAGAAATTCTGCAAGTCTTGTCAATGTGGCATTTTTTTATAAGGAATGAAGATAAGTTGCGATTAAAAATTCCACTAACAAATTCTTCTGACTGAAATTGCAAACGTATTTTTTTTATTTTTAGAAGCAGTTTTTCTAACTCATTAATTGTCAATTCCGGCATCAGATCGAGAGATATTACAAGGTTTTTATATTCAGGATACAAATATGCAAGATTAAAAATACAAATTCCGGAAATGTTATTCTCGTTGAACTGCACCTCACCTATTTCCTTTGCAAGAAAACTCACACCTGAAAACGCAGATACAGCAGCTTTAACCCTTACGCCTTTAAGTCCTTTAACATCATTTGGATTGACGCAAAGAGGAGCTATTGCAGCAGTTGGAGTGATGATTTTGTGTCCCATACCGCAAAGCAATTTCATCATACTTCCGTCTGTTCCCATACTTGGAGCTGCATAACCGCCCGCAGCAATAATGATTTTTTCTGCAACGATATATTCTTCACCATTTGAAACTTTAAATTTTCCTGAAGCCTTTTCTATAGAACAGACATCAAAATCACATAATTCTGTTATTTCTTCCTGATTCAAAAACATTCTCATTGCATTCAGAACTGTGTTTGCACTGTTGCTGTACGGGTACATACGTCCTTCACTGTCATGAGTACATAAAACGCCAAGCGACTCAAAAAATCCAACTGTATCTTGAGTATCCGATATTATCTGCATAACGTTTTCAACTGAACCATGATAAAATTCAGAAGCTATATTTACATTTCCAAGATTACATCTTCCGTTTCCTGTTGAAAGAATCTTCTTACCGATTCTTGGCAAACGTTCTGCTATAGTAATATTCAGATTTCCATTTTCACGCTTTGCACCTATAGCGGCACAAATTCCGGAAGCACCTCCGCCGATAATAAGTATATCTGTATTTAATTTAAATTTCGGCATTTCAGCACCTCCGTAATTATTGATTTATATGTCATTTATTTCTGCGAAAAGCGATTCCGACTATATCATTGCCTGCATTGGCTGATATCGCCGCACCGATTTTTACAAATGACTCGGCTTTATATCCGAACTTTTTTGCAGCTTCTTTCTCAAGTTCCTTCGCAAGACTGTCATTCTTTCCCATAAGTATCGTATATGGAGTCTGGGGTGTCATTGCATTTTCAACACAACTAAGCAATTTAGGAATTATGTTCTTTTCCCCTCTTATTTTTTCAATTACTCTTGAATTGCTGTCTGCCATTTCAATAATAGGTTTAAGTCCGAGAAGTTCTCCTGCAAAAGCTGCGGCAGCCGAAATTCTTCCTGATTTTTTTGCATATTTAAGCGTCATCGGTATAAAATATGCAGATGCACAATTGCACCAGTCTTCTATATATGCAACGATTGATTCTGCATTGACATCTTTATTGATTTTTTTTGCGGCTTCAATTATTGGGTAACCATACATTGCTGTATATCCCTTTGAATCAATAATAAATATTTTGATTTTACTTTTAGCATCAGGATTCTGTTCAAAGAAATTATTTTTTGCCATCACAGAATTATTATATGTGTTTGAAGCTGCACCACAAATGGACACATAAATCACATCTGTATATCCTTGTTTGTAAGCTTCTGTAAAAGCTTCTTCAAACTCGAAGGCAGTTACCTGTGATGTCTTTGGAATATCTCCTATTGTATCCATAATCTGATACACTTCATCTTTTGTTTTGTCAACACATTCTTTAAATGATGAATCACCTATTATAATATTAAACGGCATAAGCTTTATGCCGTATTCAGCAATCACGTCGTTCTCAAGGTCACTTGCTGAATCAGTCATCAACAAAATCTTCTGCATATTTTTCCTCCGTTACCAATTAAATTGAGTTAGTTTACCTTTCCTTGACAAATCAGGAAAATCCCATTGTCTAAGGATTTCATAAGCGGCTATAGCAACTGAATTTGACAAATTCAAGCTTCTCAGTTCAGGACGCATCGGTATACGCACACATTTTTCTCTGTTATGATATAAAAGTGTTTCAGGCAAACCTTTATCTTCACGTCCGAAAATTATATATGCATTATCAGGATATTCTATGCTGCTGTATACATTTTCGCCTTTTGTCGTAAAATAGAAAAAATCTCCTGAATTTCTGCTGAAAAAATCATCCATATTATCATAATATGAAATATCAAGCTTATCCCAATAATCAAGTCCTGCACGTTTTAATTGTTTATCTGTTATTTCAAATCCAAACGGCTTTATCAGATGAAGTTTTGCTCCGGTTACAGCGCAGGTTCTTGAAATATTTCCGGTATTCTGCGGTATCTGCGGTTCTACAAGAACTATGTTCAGGTTATACATTCAAATCTCTCCATGTATATTTTGATTTATGCGGTTTAAAATACTATAGGAGTTTGCAATTGTGCTCTAAAGACTTGGTGAACCGTCCGCCGCAAAGACGGTACGCATTTTGCGTCAGGAGTATTATGGATCTTAAGTCAGTTATGAAAGGAATTTCAATAGGCACAGCAGCAGGAGTAGCCTGCTACACACTTGTTGTTTCAGGTAGCAAAAAAAAGCGAAGCATTAAACGTAATGCCGGGAAAGCACTCAAAGCTGCCGGAAACGTTGTTGATGAAATAACATCTATGTTTATGTAAAACGTATAATTTATTCAATAGATTCTTTTGAATCAATGCTTCTGTTTTTTCTATACTCGAGATAGCTTTCAAGGATGATCGTTGCGGCAACTGCATCTACTACAGCTTTACGCTTTTTACCTCTTGTATTTGTGACATTCAGGTAGTTATGTGCTGAAACAGTTGTACAACGTTCATCCCAAAGCTTTACCTCTGTCTTTGTAAGCTCGGAAAGCTTAGAAGCAAAAAGTTCACATTTCTCTGCTCTTTCGCCTATTGTACCATTCATATTTTTCGGATGTCCTACAACAATTTCTTCTGCACACAACATCTTAGCCTGTTCAGCTGTTTTTTCTATGCACAAATCAAAATCTTTTTCGCTTATAACGCAAATAGGTGATGCAAGCATTTCATTTTTATCACAACAAGCGATTCCTGTTCTTGAATCGCCGAAGTCAACTGACATAATTTTCATATTATCTCCCGTCATTTCCACCATTTCTGGAATCTCATAGTAGAGATATCTTCAGTAAGGTGAGATGAATCATTCAAAAATACTATTTCAGGTTTAAATTTCTCATCGAATTTCACAAGCGAAACCGCTGTATTATCAGACCAGCCAAGCTCATTCATTTTTGAATTATCCCATCCGTTGCAGTAGCAAAGGAAATTTTTAACTGCACAGCCATGTGAAACTACAACAATAGTTTTACCAATCTCTTTGGCACATATTTTTTTCATTCCGCAAGTCATTCTTTGATAGACCTGTTTCATAGTTTCGCCGTTCGGAGCTTTGAATTTATCCGGGCTGTTCTTCCACGCATCATATTCGTTCGGGTACATAGCAGGAAGGTCAGACCATTTTCTCCCTTCAAAGTCCCCTGCATTTATTTCTTCAAGGAACTTTTCAAATTTAATTTCAAGCCCATGATTTTTGTTTATATATTCAGCTGTTACCCTTGCTCGTTCAAGAGGACTTGAATAAACAGCGTCATATCTGATGTTTTTAAATCGTTCAGACAAAGCCTCAAGCTGACGATATCCGTTTTCGGTTATCGGAAGATCTATACTTCCCTGAAAAATTCCCTGAATATTTCCCAAAGCTTCAGCGTGCCTTACAATGTAAACAGTTGTTACCATGGCTTTACGCTTCCGATTATATCACTTATACTTTTTATTTTCTTTGTATCAAGAAAGTCATTCATTTCCTGTATGATTTTTATTGGAGCAAAGGGGTCTGTAAAAATAGCTGCACCCACCTGAATAGCTGATGCACCTGCCATCATCATTTCAATTGCGTCCTTACCGCTTGAAACTCCGCCCATTCCTATTACAGGAATTTTAACAGCATTTGCTGTCTGCCAGACCATTCTCACAGCCAAAGGAAATACAGCAGGACCTGACATTCCTCCTACATTATTTTTAAGTATTGGTCGACCAGTGTTTATATCGATTCGCATACCAAGAACAGTATTTATCAGTGAAACCGCATCTGCTCCGCCAGCTTCAACCGATTTTGCTATATCTGTAATATTCGTAACATTCGGTGAAAGCTTTACTACAAGAGGCTTGTCAGGCAAAACATTTTTTACTTTTCTTGTAATTTCACCTGCTGTTTCAGGACAGGTTCCGAAAGCTGCCCCACCCTGCTTAACGTTCGGACAAGATATATTAAGCTCTATCATATGAACATCAGTTGAGCTTAACTTTTCGGCAATCTTAACACATTCATCAATTGTAGAACCTGCGATATTTGCAAGTATTACAGTATTCTTTTTCAGAAGATTAGGAAGTTCTGTGTCTATAAACTTATCTATTCCGGGATTCTGTAATCCAACAGAATTTAGCATTCCGCTCGGAGTTTCGGCAATTCTCGGTGACGGGTTACCGTTTCTTCTTGTTATTGTAGTACCTTTTGTAGCAATTCCGCCAAGTGCTGAAAGAGGGAAAAGCTCCTCATATTCTCTGCCGTAACCAAATACTCCAGATGCAGGAATTATCGGATTTTTAAAATTTACTCCACATACATTTACAGATAAATCAGACATTACCAGATAACCTCCTCAGCATTGAATACAGGACCTTCCTTGCAGACGTGAGCAAAATATTCCTCATCATTTTTCTTGGTTTTGCAAGCACAAACAAGACAAGCTCCTATTCCGCAGCCCATTCGTTCCTCAAGTGAAATTTCACAATTAGCAATATTGTTTTCCTTGCTCATTTCTGAAATTTTTTTGAGCATAGGCATAGGTCCACAAGCATATACAGCATCAATTCCGCCTTTTTTGAGGATATCTCCAAACGGCTGTGTAACGAATCCGTGTATTCCGTATGAACCATCATCAGTACAAACAATGTTCTCAGCTCCGGAATTTTTAAAATCTTCCTGAAGTATGACTGAACCTGCACCGCGAAAGCCTGTAATTGCAACTGATTTTTCTCCATAATACTGTGCAAGTGAAAGCATAGGCGGAGTGCCTATTCCGCCTCCTATCAGAATGACTTTTTTAAATTTGCTGTTTAAGGTAAATCCGTGACCTAAAGGTGCAAGCATATCAATAAGTGAACCTTCGTTAAGCTTTGAGAGTTCTTCCGTACCGTTGCCTCTTATTTCAAAAACTATTCTTATTGTACCGCATTTTTTATCAATTTCGCATATTGAAACAGGTCTTCTGAGTGTAAATCCATCCACTCTTATATGTGCAAATTGACCGGGCTGTGCAATATCAGCGACTTCCGGGCAACGAACTGTATAGCTATATGTATTTTTTGCAATGGCAGATTTGTTTTTTATTATATATTTTCCCTGCGTATATTTCATTTGAACCTCCGCTATAAAGTATTATATTTATGTGCCAACTAACTCTTGAATTTTTCTACTTGCATAAAATATTCACGGGTTAGCTGCCAAATCAATAGAAATAAATTCACAGGCGGATAAATTAAATACCCGCCTGTAATTCTTTAAATTTTTGTTATATCCACAAGCTCGACATCATCAATTGAGCGTCCTGATTCAAGTACATTTGCAAGTGCTCTTGCCGTGTCTATAGCTGTAAGACTACAAATTGAACGTTCTATTGACTTACGTCTGAGTTTTACGCTGTCTCTTGCAGGAAGTCTGCCCTTTGCCGAAGTTGAGATTAAATAATGAATTTTACCGCTTTCAAGCAAAGTAATAACGTTTGGTTCACCATCTGAAATCTTTTTGACAAGATTTGTTGCAACCATATTTTTATTAAGCATACTTGCTGTGCCGCTTGTACCGTAAAGCTCAAAGCCCATTGAGGCAAACTTTTCAGCAATCGGGAGAATCTCCTGCTTATCAGCATCTCTTACTGAAATAAGGACTCCGCCTTCACGCTTGAGGTCAAATCCTGCTGCAACAAGACCTTTAAGCAAAGCATCTTCGAATGTTTTGCCGATACCAAGGCACTCACCAGTTGATTTCATTTCAGGTCCGAGCATTGTATCAACGTCCTGAAGCTTCTCAAAGCTGAAAACAGGCACTTTTACTGCAACATAGTCGCCTTCAGGATAAAGACCACTCTTGTATCCAAGGCCCTCAAGTGTTGCACCGAACATTATTTTTGTAGCAATATCGACCATAGGAATACCTGTAACTTTACTGATATAAGGTACAGTTCTTGACGAACGTGGGTTTACCTCGATAACATAGACCTGATTATTATATACAACGTACTGTATATTTACAAGACCTATTACATTCAATTCAAGAGCAAGCTTCTTAGTATAGTCAATAATAGTCTGTCGAACTGATTTTGACAAATTCTGAGCAGGGTAAACTGATATTGAGTCGCCTGAATGAACACCTGCACGTTCAATATGCTCCATAATACCCGGAATTAGGTAATCCTTGCCATCACAGATTGCATCGACTTCAACTTCCGTACCCATCATATATTTATCTATGAGGACAGGATTTTCAATCATATGGCTCATAATTATAGCCATATATTCAATTACATCAGCATCAGAGTGAGCAATTATCATATTCTGACCGCCAAGTACATATGAAGGTCTGAGAAGAACAGGATAGCCAAGCTTTTCAGCTGCTTCAACAGCCTCTTCCGTGTTCATTACTGTAAATCCATCAGGACGTGGAATTTTACACTTTTCAAGAAGCTCGTCAAAACGTTCTCTGTCTTCAGCTGCATCAATGCTGTCAGCAGAAGTACCGAGTATATTTACGCCCATATCAGAAAGATGGCGTGTAAGCTTTATTGCTGTCTGACCGCCAAACTGTACAACAACACCATAAGGCTTTTCTGTTTCAATAATGGACTCAACATCTTCTGCTGTAAGCGGATCAAAATAAAGTCTGTCGCCCGTATCAAAATCGGTTGAAACGGTTTCAGGGTTATTATTGCATATAACGGCTTCATATCCAAGCTCTTTAAGAGTCCACACACAGTGTACAGAACAATAGTCAAACTCAATACCCTGACCTATTCTTATAGGACCTGAACCAAAAACAATGACTTTTTTCTTGCCCTTGTCAGTTCTGTCAATGAATTGTCTTGCTTCATTTTCCTCATCAAATGTTGAGTAGAAATATGGAGTTTCGGCTTTGAACTCACCTGCACAGGTATCAACCATTTTATAGACTGCACGACGTCTTAAAGGACATTTTTTACCTGAAATCCTTTCGATAGTGCTGTCAAGGTATCCATACTGTTTTGCAGTATTATACTTCTCCTCTGTAAGCTCACCGTCTGCAAGCCATCTTTCGAGGTTTACCAGATTAAGCAGTTTGTTCAGGAACCATTTGTCTATCATTGTAAGGCTGTGTATTTCGTCAACTGAAATACCACGTTTAAGAGCTTCATATACCTGGAAAGAACGTTCATCATCAACGGTCTGAAGCATTCTTAGTATTTCGGCAGTAGATTTATCTTCAAGTTTTTTAAGGTTCATGCTGTCAATACCGAGTTCGATAGAACGGACTGCCTTCATCATAGCCTGTTCAAAGCTTGTACCTATAGCCATTACCTCGCCTGTTGCTTTCATCTGAGTACCAAGAGTTCTTTTTGCATAAACAAACTTATCAAATGCCCATTTAGGAAATTTGATAACAACGTAGTCAAGTGCAGGTTCAAAGCAGGCATATGTTTTACCTGTAACCTGATTAATAATTTCATCAAGAGTGTAACCGATAGCAATTCTTGTAGCAACCTTTGCAATCGGGTATCCTGTAGCTTTTGAAGCAAGTGCAGAAGAACGTGAAACTCTTGGGTTAACTTCAATAACCGCATATTTAAAGCTTGTTGGGTGAAGTGCGAACTGACAGTTGCATCCGCCTTCTACTTTAAGCTCTGAAATAATGTTGATAGCAGCAGTTCTGAGCATCTGATATTCTCTGTCACTGAGGGTTACAGCAGGAGCGATAACGATACTGTCACCGGTGTGAACGCCAACAGGGTCAAAGTTTTCCATAGAACATACTGTGATTACATTGCCCTTGCTGTCACGAATTACTTCGAATTCTATTTCTTTCCAACCGCTGATACATTTTTCGACAAGTATCTGAGTAATCGGAGAAAGTCTTAAACCATTTGTAGATATATCACGAAGTTCAGCTTCATCATTTGCGATACCGCCGCCTGTTCCGCCGAGAGTGAATGCAGGGCGCACAATTACAGGATAATCTATTACCTTTGCAAATTCAACGGCATCTTCTACTGTTTCAACGACTTTTGACGGAATACATGGCTCGCCGATTTTTTCCATAGTATCTTTAAAAGCCTGTCTGTCCTCAGCTTTATGAATGGTAAGAGGATTTGCACCAAGAAGCTTTACATTATGCGAATCGAGGAAGCCCTCTTCTGCAAGCTGCATTGAGAGTGTCAGACCTGTTTGTCCGCCGAGTGTGGACAATACGCTGTCAGGCTTTTCTATTTCAATTACTCTTTTTACAACGTCAAGTGTGAGAGGTTCTATATAAATCTTATCGGCCATAGCCTTATCTGTCATAATCGTAGCCGGATTTGAGTTGATAAGAACAACCTCAAGTCCCTCCTGTTTCAAAGCACGACAAGCCTGTGCACCTGCGTAGTCAAATTCAGCTGCCTGACCTATAATAATAGGACCTGAGCCGATAACAAGTACTTTTTTAATATCACTTCTGAGCGGCATATTACTTTGCCTCCTTATCCATTGTCTTTATAAATTCATCAAACAAATATGCGGTATCAAGAGGACCTCCGTGAGCTTCCGGATGAAACTGAACGGTAAATGCCTTAATGTTTTTATATCTGATGCCTTCACAGGTTTTATCGTTGGCATTTATATGTGAAACAAGACCGACACTGCTGTCGAGACTATCTCCAACGACTGCGTAGCCGTGATTCTGACTTGTAACATATGTTCTGCCGCTTAAAACGTCTATTACAGGCTGATTTGCACCTCTGTGACCGTATTTAAGCTTTTCTGTTCTTGCACCGTTTGCGAGTGCCATAAGCTGATGGCCGAGACAAATACCGAATATTGAAATGTCAAGCTTTGCTATTTCCTTTATGTTTTCGATAATTTCAGTATTTTCGCTTGGGTCTCCGGGGCCATTGGAGAACATTATTCCGTCAGGAGCGATTTTCTTGATTTCATTTGCTGTAGTATTTGCCGGTACAACAACAACTTTGCAGCCACGCTTAACAAGTTCGTTTCTTATATTTCTTTTGTAGCCGAAATCAAAGAGAGCAACCTTATATTTAGGATTGTCATCGGAATATGTGAGTGTCTCTGAATTTGTGACTTTTTTCACTGCATCTTTTATTTCGTAAGCATTGATTTTTTCAAGAAGCTCTGATTTTTTTGAGTACACATCTTCTGTTGTAATTACGCCGTTCATAACTCCGACTTCTCTTATTGTTCTTGTAAGGCGGCGGGTATCAATATTATGTATTCCAATAATATTGTGTTTAAGCAAAAAGTCATTTACATTGCCTTCCATTCTGAAGTTTGAAGGAGTATTGCACCATTCTCTTACAATGTAACCACTCACATAAGATTTAGCTGATTCATAATCCGAATCATTAACACCGTAATTTCCTATAAGAGGAAAAGTCTGGGTAACAATCTGACCGTAGTAGCTCGGATCAGTCAGGGTTTCCTGATATCCTGTAAGTCCTGTAGTAAAAACGACTTCACCTATTACAGTACCTTTTGCACCGAAGCTTCTGCCCTCAAAAATCTGACCGTCGGCCAGAAGCAGATATGCTTTGTCGCCTTGATTAAATAAAGACATTTTATCATTCCTTTCGTAAAAGCAGGATTATTTTAAGTTAATGTAAGAGGTTATATCATCTCTCATACGGAGAACCTCACGTCTTGCGGCTTTTGCAAAGTCTCTTTCGTCGCAGCCTTCTTTTTTGTAAGCACACATTACAGCCCTGGAGGAATTTACGATTGCACCGAGACCTTTTTCATCGAAGGCACCTTTGATTCCTTCAGCGCCACCGCCCTGTGCACCATATCCGGGAACAAGGAACATTGTATGTGGAAGACGCTTTCTAAGCTCTGACAGCTGCTCCGGATATGTAGCACCAACAACGGCACCTACAGCAGAATAGCCATATTTGCCAAT
>JALCDN010000048.1 GCA_022641595.1 Ruminococcus sp.
TGGTTATAATGGAAATTTCACGAGAATTTATTATGTCAAGCGTATAAATGATAATGCTGTCCTTGTTTCATCGTTTTATACCACGGAACTTGAGGATGTATTTGAACACCCCGGCGGAATAAATGATATGACAGTTCAATTGCTTGAAAAAAATTATGTTGTCATATATTCATCTGATAAAGAGCAAAATGGAAAAACTTTATCGCCTGATATATATAACAGAGTGAAAAATGTACATTCGCTTACTTCACTTGATGATGAATATCTTGTAACTATTAATGATTGTGGTGATAACTGGTATGTTGTATGCTCAATTCCTACAAGTATTATACTAAATGAAAAAAATGAAGTTGCCTATTATATATATATTATAGGCTTTATTGCAATTATTATTGCAATTCTTCTCAGTATATGGATTCTTGAAAAGATGATTAATCCTGTAAATAAAATGGTTACAACACTTGACAACAAAGCTCGTAATGACCTGCTTACAGGTGTTTTGAATAAACGCTCATTTGAAGAAAGCGTTGACCAAATTCTTGCTAAGGCGGATATAAACAAATATAGCGCAGTCATTTTACTCGATGTTGACAATTTCAAGGGCGTAAATGATACATTGGGGCATGCTTACGGTGATAAGGTACTTGCCAATATTGGTAAAATATTGACTATGGTGTTTAACGCAGAAAATTGTATCGGGCGACTGGGTGGCGATGAATTTTGTGTATTTCTGAATATTCCTTCTTCTCAGCAAGAACATTATCATGAATACATTAACGTGAAATGTATAGAACTCAGCCACGCATTTAAAAATAATTATACAGGCGATGATAATGATTATAAAGTGTCAGTAAGTATCGGTGTTTCCATTTTTCCAACAAACGGACAGGGTTTCTCTAAGCTTTACAGATGTGCTGACCAAGCTCTCTATATTTCTAAGCACAAGGGTAAGGATACATATTCAATTTTCAAGCAGATAACTGATGGAGAAAATCAGGAGGCGGTTAAATGAAACTGAAATTCTCATTACTTGCTTTGCTTTCGGCATTTTCATTGTTTTGCAACGGATGTACTACTGAGAAAACAGTTGTTGAATCACAGGCTAATCAGGTACAAATTTCATTTTCATGGTGGGGAAACGACACAAGAAATGAATATACTATTGCTGCAATAGAAAAGTTTGAAGAACTTAACCCAAATATTAAGGTTAAATGTAATTATTCTGAATGGTCAGGCTACCAAGCAAGAAATAATGTGCAAATGGCTTCAAATACGGAATCAGATGTAATGCAGATTAATTATGCGTGGATAAACCAATATTCACCTGATGGCAATGGATATTATGATATCAATAAGCTTTCTGACTATGTAGACTTTTCAAATTTTCAGCAAAGCGACCTTAATTTTGGAATGCAAAATGGTAAACTGAATGCTATTCCTATTGCATATAATACGCAAACGATTTACTATAATAAAACAATATATGACCAATATGGTCTGAAGCTCCCTAAGACATGGGACGATATATTCAATGCAGGCAAAATAATGAATGGCAAAAATTATCCGCTTTCTATGGCAGCCAAAGGTGCTTGGTTTTACTGTATATCATATGCTGAACAGAAAACAGGAAAAGGCTTTATGAATCTTAAAGGTGATTTGCAGTTTAATCCAGACGATATTAAGATAATGTTGGATTTTTATTGTAGATTGGTCAATGAAAAAGTTATGCCAAATGTTGAATCGTTCGATAAACTTAACATTTCATCAGGCGATTATGCAGGAGTTCTTGCATGGCTGAGCGATGCAAAGAATTATTGCGATGATGCACAGAAAAACAGCTATGATATTCAGATTGGAGATTATACAGCTAATAATAAGCTTGACGGCTGGTACATCAAGCCCGCAACTCTTTATGCTATAAGCAAAAATACTGATTATCCAAAAGAATCAGGTATGTTGCTGAATTACTTGCTTAACAGCAAGGAAATGGCTGAATATCAGGGAATCGAAAAGGGAATACCAATAAGCAAAGCGGCACTGACTTACCTCAAAGAAAATTCTATGCTTAATGGATTGCAATATGATGCGTATAAGCAAATGGACGAAAATAAGAGTCAACTTAAAATGATAAGCCCTTATTTTGAAAATGAAGAACTTATCGATGATTTTAAAAGTGCTTGTAATGATGTCCTTTATAATAAAGCTACTTCTTCTGATAAAGCATCTGAGTTATATGATACTTTCAATGAAGTTTTAATTAAGAATTAGATTCGTCAAATATAACATAATTCCACTGATTTGAAACTGATTCTATGATGAAATTTTAAATTGCTATTGACTTTGTTGTTAAAATATGATAAAATATCATTACAATAATCTATTTGAAAACTCAGATGCCGTTTGTCAAGGAATATTTATTGCGCATAAAAGCGTATATATGTATTAAATGCTGATTACAGCATTTAATTGCAAACGTTGTTTGAGTTCAATTATGAAGCGGAGGATTTATTATGGCTTTTATGGAAAAAGTAAAAGATGTCGCTGATTCTGTAGTTGATGCAGTCGAAAAAGGTGCAAAAAATGTTTCTGATAATTCAAAGAAAATGGCAGAAAAGATGCGTATCAAAAAAGATATCAGTAAGGCTGAATTTGATATCAATTCCGCATATGTTGAAATAGGTAAGAAATATTTTGAGCAGAATGCTGACAAACCTTCCGATGAGTATTCGGAATATATTTCATCTATTATCAATCAAAAAATGAAAGTTACTGAACTTAATAAGAAATTGCAGGCTCTTGATAACAGAACTAATTGTCCTAACTGTGGTGCTGCTATTGATGAAGCAAATAATTTTTGTGATAAGTGCGGTGCTAAAATCGTAAAACCTGCTCCGGAAAGTGAAGAATCTGATGTTGTTGAAGTAGTTGAAGCTAAGGTTGTTGACAACGATTCTGATTCAAATTCTTGATGAACTAAAAAATATAAAAAATATGGTTGGTACATTCGCTTTGATATGTACCAACCTTTTTTATGTGTTATTTGAACAAATGCTTAAAAATGTCATATTTTGAGCAAGATGTGACATTGACAAATTCTACTGACTTATGTATAATTAAATTGTAAAAATATACTAATGTGGTTTTGTAGATTCAGTATAAAAATAATGAATTTATATTATACGAATCAAAATTCCACTTTTAATTTGAAAGGAATCATTATGAGCATTTTAAAAAGAACTTTGTCAGTTTTTATTACTGCAACATTATTGCTTATGACACCATTTGTTAGCAATACAGCAAATGCAGCAAAAGCTCGTGTGTCTGTTCATGATCCATCTATTGTCAAGCTTGATGATGGAAGCTATTACATTATCGGTTCGCATCTTGCAGCAGCAAAGTCAACTGATTTGCAAAATTGGACAACAACAGCAAATAGTAATTTAGGTACAAAAAATACTACTTTTTTTAAGAACATTTACACAGACCTTTCAAAAGCAAATAATTGGGCGAATACAAGTACAGGATATGATTTGTCAGGAAATCTTTGGGCACCTGATATTATCTGGAATACATCAATGAAGAAGTGGTGTATGTATCTTAGCGTGAATGGTGACAACTGGCATTCGTCAATTGTAATGTGTACATCAAATAATATTGATGGACCATATACATATAGCGACACTATAGTTTACTCCGGATTTGAAACAAAGCCCATTCAACCAGCAAATAATTATAAAAATACAGATGTCGAAAAAGTTCTTGGAAATAACCCTGATCTGAGCCGTTATCTGAATTCAAGCGGAAAATGGAATGCCGATTATGGAACAAATGCTATTGATCCATGTACGTTTTATGACGAAGCAGGTAAACTGTGGATGGTATATGGTTCGTGGTTTGGCGGAATTTATATGCTTGAGCTTGATGAGTCAAATGGTCTGAGAGATTACAATGTCAAGTATGATACAAAAACCGATGTTTCAGATGCGTATATGGGAACGAAAGTTGCAGGAGGTCATTATGCCTCCGGTGAAGGTCCATATATCGAGTATATGAAATCACCAGGCTCAGCAAAAGGGTATTATTATCTTTTTGTTTCATATGGATATTTCAATTCAAATGGTGGATATAATATGAGAATTTTCAGAAGTGAAAATCCAAATGGTCCTTATACTGATCAAAACGGTAACAGTCCTATATATAAAAAAGGAACAGATGATATAGGTGGAAATGTTGGAGAAAGGCTTATGAGCAATTATCAGTGGAGCTGCAATGACAGACCTAATAAAGCTCAGGGACATAATTCGGTTTTAATGGACAATGACGGGAAGCTTTTTGTAATTTACCATAACAAATTCGATGATGCTTACGGTTTTCACGAAGTCAGAGTCCACCAGATGTTTATAAATGAGGACGGATGGCTTGTGGCATCACCTTACGAATATTCTGGCGAAACCATTTCCAAGCAGGGATATTCCGAAAAATCTGTGACAGGAAATTATGAATTTATTTTTCATACACTTAATCAGAAATTTGTAAACGAAAAGAGTGCCGATGTCGAGAAACCTAAGAGCATTACTTTAAATTCTGACGGAAGCGTAAGTGGAGAACTAACAGGTAAGTGGACAATGAAAAACGGTTCAGCTGATATGACGTTTACATACAATAACGTTACATATAAAGGAAACTTTATTCTTCAGGCTGATGAATCGGCTGAAAATATTAAAAAAATGACATTTACTGCAACAGGAAATAATACTTGTATATGGGGAAGCAAAAAATCTGCATATAATTTTCAGGACGATATGCTTGAAAGAATGTCATCTTCAAGTAAACTTTGCTATAGCAGTAACGTTTCTTCAGCTCAATCAAATACTGTAAGGCTTGGTAATACAAACTTGTTAAGTGGAGTATCGTATAATATAACAAATGTATTCAGTGGAAAGGCACTCGATCTTACAGATGGGAAAACTAATGAAAACAGCAAAATCCAGCAATGGAATCTAACAGGCGGTCAGCAGCAGGAATGGCGTATTATATCAACTTCAGACGGATACTGCAAAATAGTATCTATGTCAGACGAAAATATGGCTCTTTCTGTAAACGGAAATGACGGCACTGATGCACTTGATATAGTTCTAAAAAAATATACAGGTGCGGATAATCAGCAGTGGAAGTTAATTGAAAAATATGGTAGCTATGGTATATGTTCAAAATGTTCGTCATCATCTTCGTGTATTGATGTATATGGCTGGAGTACTGAAAATGGCGGAACAATAAAACAGTATAATTATTGGGGCGGTAATTGCCAGATTTGGAATATAACTCCTGTTTATCCATATGTTAATGACGGAACATATGCTATACGAAATATAAACAGCGGTATGTGTATTTCATCATCTGATGGCAATACAATTCAATCTGAAAAATCAGATAAATTGAAAATATCAAGACTTGAAAATGGTAATTATACGATTCGCACAGAAAGTGGCAAGGCACTTACTGTTAAAGATTCGAAATCAGATGATGGTCAGGACATTCAAATAACTGATTATACAGGTGATAAATCACAGCAGTTCAAATTTTATGCAAATGAAGATGGCTCTTATACGATACTTACAGCAGTTTCGTCATATAAATCTTCATTTGATGTTTACGGAATAAGTATTGAGGCAGGAGTTAAGATATGTCAATGGAACTTCTGGGGCGGAACCGGTCAGAAATTCATACTTGAGCCTGAAACTTTGTCTGAGGAAACTTTAAAAGGTGATGCAAATCTTGATGGAACGATCGACATTTCTGATGTAGTTACTGTAAGACGTTATCTTACAAATTCAGTCAAATACCCATTATCATCACAATCAGCATTAAATTCAGATGTACATGAAAATGGGAACGGTGTAAATGCACAAGATGCTGTTACTATACAGAAAAAAATACTTGGTCTTATAGAAACTCTATAAGAAAATCAGCCGATGTTATTTTGACATCGGCTGATTTATTTAGGTAATTTGTTACGTTTGATTACCAGATATTCATGATATGTTGTACTGTAAGACTTACGGCAGTAATGCCTATCCAGCAGCTAAGTCCAATAATAATTGGTTTGCCACCTGTTTTTATAAGCTTGATAACGTTTGAATTGAGACCTATAGCTGCCATTGCAAGAACTATCATAAATTTGCTGATACTTTTGAATGGCAAGAAAAAGTCTGAATTTATTCCAAAATAAATAGCAACTGTTGTAATAATTGAAGCAAATATAAAATAGATTATGAAAAACGGAAAGGATTTTTTTAAACTGAAATTACCTGAAGCAGATCCGTTTTTACGTTCTTTAAAGCTTCTGATAAATGACAATGCAAGAGTTATCGGTATGATTGCAAGAGTTCTTGTAAGCTTTACGGTAACTGCAGTGTCAAGAGTCTGAGAGCCAAGATTCCACATACTGTCCCATGTTGCAGCAGCCGATGTAACAGATGAGGTGTCATTAATAGCTGTTCCTGCAAAAATACCGAATGGTTCACCGCTTAAAGTGGAGAATCCGATTAGCTTTCCGAAAAGTGGAAAGAACAAAGCAGCTATGACGTTATAAAAGAATATTACAGAAATAGATTGTGCAATATCATCGTCATCAGCATCTATGACAGGTGCTGTTGCTGCAATTGCAGAACCGCCGCAAATAGATGAGCCTACGCCAACGAGTATCGAAGTTTTTGTGGATGTTTTTAACAGCTTGTGCATTATGTAGGCAATAATAAGCGATGTAGTTATAGTCGAAATTATTATTGGCAGTGAACGTTTACCGGTTTCAAATATTACATTTAGATTCATACCGAATCCCAAAAGTATCACTGCCCATTGCAGGATTTTTTTTGATGTGAACTTAATTCCGCTTTCATAAGGAGCTTTGTTTTTTAAAAATACGTTTATTGTCATTCCAGCGAGAATTGCAATAACGGCACCGCCTATAACAGGAAAATACGTTCCGAGTATCCATGATGGAATAGCGATTAAAAAGCAAAGAATGATACCTTTTAAATATGATTTGAAATTTTTCATTTTATTTCCTCCAAAATCAATTATTTTATAATCATATTATAGCACATCATTCAGATAATTTCTAATTATCATTTATAATAGATTAATAACAATTAGTTATCAGTAAAAATCAGTACTTTAATTTTGGAGAAATATAACCTTGTTTATGCTAAGAAACTTAATCCTGTATAAAATGGACGCTATTTTAATAATACAGAAAGTCGATGAAAATATGAATCAGTTAATTTTACTGTAAACAATCATAGATGAAATATTGAACCTGTTGTATATATCGTTGTTATATTCATTATTTTTTGATTTAATCACTTGCTCTTTTGAAACAGCATTGTATTTAACGGCAGCGGCAACAGCATCATCTGACATATTGAGCATTGTGTTTGTATCGAGTCGGCTTATTATTCCTGCATTATACATTTTTACATTATACTTGACTATAAGGGCATCAGGACGTGAAAAACAAAGCAGTCCGAACATCAAAACGAATCCTACAGTTATTGAACGTGATATAGCAAAATCAGTTTTGAACTGTTTAATAATGATGATTATGAAAATCATTGCACAAAGCAGCATAAACCAAGTTGTATAAACCCTGAGCTGTGTAAGTCCATATTCTGAAATATACATTACCATTTTGCTTATAGCTGTTGCAATTAAAATCAGTGTAAAAGTGCAAAGGATTACACTATATAATTTCAAAGCGAAAGGTTTACTTTTACCACATTTTGATGAGAAAAGATTAATTATAATTATAACTCCAAGGTTAATGAGAACAATTGCAAACAGCTCAAAAAAGCCTTTTCTCGCATAATCCGAATAAGTGTATCCGGAAGGAAGATTCCCGTAGAACGCCGAAAGAAAGTAGTTTGCTTGCGAGATGAAAAACATAACATAAAGTATACAAATTGGAGTTACAGCCGTATACATAATAATATTTTGAATTGCTCTTTTTCTTGACATTTTATTTTCACATTCAATGTCGTTCAGTGGAACTATTTTTTCTCTGAATGTATTTGAATATATCATTCCGAAAAGGTAAAATGAGCATGGAACAGCTATTGCCATCTGAACTACCATTTTTATCATTCCACTTGAAAACATAAAATTGATGATGCTATTTATCATAGATTCAAGTCCGTGATCGGCTGACATAAGTAATACCCCTACTATGCCGGTAAGCGGAATTGTAGCGATAAGTCCTATAGAAATAAATTTAAGATTGCTACTGAATTTTGATTTTGACGTGATTTCTCTGGCAATACTTTTCTGAGCTGTAAATTCTGAAAATGGGTATTCAAAAACTGCTTTAATTAATGCATAAGGCAAAAACTTTTCAATTTGCTTTTTATCTGCCGTTACAGAGTAAATGAAATATGCACCGCAAATAAACATAAAAACAGCATTAAGTCCTTTAATAAGGCTGTTGTCAGTTATGGAAAAAACAAAACTGAAAAGGTACAAAGAGGCTGCAATTATTTTGTTTATTTTTGAAAAGAACATTTTATTCTTTTTCAGATAAAGAATAATCGTAGTTATAAGTATAATATAAACCGCTGTAGAAATGAATCCTGTTTTGGCACATAATACGAATTTGATAAATAAAAATGATATTACAGCAATAGCAATTGAAAGGATTGATTCATTTTTGGTAAAATCGATTTTTCTATTTTCAATGTTTAAGAGATTATCAGTCTGTTCTATTGTTCCATTTGAATTGCACATAATTATTCCTCCATAATTTCAATTTATCCACTCAAGTATATCTCCGGGTTGGCATTGAAGTATTTCGCATATTTTATCAAGCGTAGAAAATCTTATTGCTTTTGCTTTGCCTGTTTTTAAAACTGAGAGATTTGCAGCGGTTATTCCGATTTTTTCGGCAAGCTCGTTTGATGAGATTTTTCTTTTTGCCATTATAACGTCGAGATTAATTATTATCGGCATTCAGATTCACCTCCGTTAAATTGTGAAATCATTTTCTGTTTTAATTTCAACTGCTTTTTCAAAGACATTTTTCAAAACACGCATAATAAGACCGAACATAACGGCCATGAATGCAGGAAAAATAAAAACGAATCTCCAAATTCCAAGTATAAGAAAAGCGGCTCCTGCAAGCATACATTCCCATGAAATTTTTCTTAGACAGTCAGAATTGTCTTTAACGAACACCTTGTCATTGCTTATGTTTTTTAAAAGAGTGTGAAGCGAATGGAATGCCATAAGAGCGAGAGACTCGCAAATATACAATATAATGCACATCGGAATGGTGATATTGATGCTTTCAAAAAAACCTTTTGCTTCTGAAATGTCATTGTACCATTCTGAAATTGCTGGAACAAAAAATGTCATAAGCAGCACAATTATTGTTGCTGCTGTAGTCATTATCCTTGATAAAATAAGTGATTTTGTTTTATTCCACATAATTCAAGCACCTCATTTAGTATAAGATCATCTCTAAATTTTTAGAAATGTCGTTTATGGGAATCAGTAATTCAATTTATTTCCCATAAGCTTTCTGTATTATGAGTATAGCATACAGTTTATCATTTGTCAACTATTTTTTATCGAATAACGATATTTTTTTCTTGTGATACAATAATCAAGTCAATTTATAAATATAAAAAATCCGCTTGCAATAGCAAACGGATTTTCTTAAAAGTTTTAAATTTGTGTTGACGCAAAACTAAAAATGAGTTATAATATTACTTGGAAATCATAGCAAGTGTATCTCTTGCTATGAGAAGCTCTTCATTTGTAGGAACTACCCAAACATCAACCTTTGAATCATCTGTTGAAATCTTGCAGAATTTTCCTCTGAGACCGTCATTTACGGCAGCGTTTAGTTTAATTCCGAAGAAATCCATATTTTCGCATACAGCAGCTCTTACATCATATGCGTTTTCGCCAATACCGCCTGTAAAGATAACAGCATCAAGACCGTTCATTGCAGCAGCATAGCTACCAATGTACTTCTTGATTTCATAAATAAGCATATCTGTTACGAGCTGAGCTCTCTTATCGCCATTCTGAGCAGCTTCGCTTATATCACGGTTATCTGAGGAAACACCTGACACTCCAAGGAATCCTGACTTTTTATTCATATAGTCGCTCATTTGCTTAGGAGTAAATCCGTGCTTTTCAGCTACAAACGTTACAGCAGAAGGGTCAACACAACCAGTTCTTGTGCCCATAACGACACCATCAAGAGGTGTAAATCCCATAGATGTATCGACTGATTTGCCGCCATCTACTGCTGTGATTGAAGAACCATTTCCGAGATGGCAGGAAACAATCTTGAGATCTTTTAAATCCTTACCAAGTTTCTTTGCAAGTGCAGCGGTAACAAATCTGTGTGATGTTCCGTGAAAGCCGTACTTTCTTACATGAAGCTTTTCATAGTCTTCATAAGGAAGTCCGAACATATATGCTTTTGCAGGCATTGTCTGGTGGAAAGCTGTATCAAAAACGACTACCTGTGGAACGTTTTCAGGAATTACTTTTTTACATGCCCAAAGAGCAAGTGCATGAGGGTGATTATGTACAGGAGCGAGTTCCTGAAGATCATCGATTTTCTTAATAACTTCATCTGTTACAAGGGTTGTTTTATCAAAAACTTCAGCACCCTGCACGATTCTGTGACCTACAGCAGAAATTTCGTTCATGCTGCTGATAACTGCTGCATCGCCGGTAGTTAAAGTTTCAACAAGCTTCTGGAAAGCTTCTGTATGTGTAGGAAAGTCACAGTCGGCATCAAATTTTCTGCCGTCGAATGTTTTGTGTGAAATGTGACCGTCAATTCCGATTCTGTCGCAGTTTCCTTTTGCGATAACACTTTCGTCTTTCATATCAATAAGCTGATACTTAAGTGAGGAGCTGCCTGCATTAACAACTAAAATAATCATTAAAAATACAATCCTTTCAAAACGTATAAAATTTCCGTAACATTAATTATTATATACTTTTTTCAGTAAATTGCAAGAGCTTTTTTGAAATAATTACATAAAAATGCGGAAATCTGACTAAAAATTTAAAAATCCCTTGATTTTTTGACAAATATGCGTTACATTATAATAAAGGGAAAATAAAACGGAGGCTGATAAAATGAAAATAAGCGGTATAATTTGTGAATATAATCCGTTCCATAACGGACATCTTCATCACATTAGTGAAACAAAGAAAAATGGTGCCACACATATTGCTGCTGTTATGAGCGGTAATTTTGTGCAGAGAGGTGATGTGGCACTTATTGATAAAATTGACAGAGCAAAACTTGCTGTAAAATCTGGTGCCGATCTTGTTATTGAAATTCCGGTGCCATATTGTTTGTCTTCGGCAGAATTATATGCTAAAGGTGCAGTTTCTATTCTTGGAGCACTCGGTGCTGTTGATGAGCTTTCATTTGGCAGTGAATGCGGAAATATTGATATGCTTCTGGAGGCTATGGATTCAGTTGAAAGATGTGCAGTAAGTGAATCAGATGATATTCTGAGCCTTATGGAAATGGGATATACCTATCCTAAAGCACTCAGTTCAATCGTTATGAGACATAATGCTGAGTCTGCTGAAATTATTTCGCAACCAAATAATCTTCTTGCTATTGAATATATGCGTGCTATGAAGCTTTACGCTCCACGAATGAAATATTTTACTATAAAACGTAAAAGTGCATCACATGACAGCCTGTTTATCAAAGATGAATTTGCAAGTGCATCTTATATAAGGGATTCTGTTTTAACAGGCACTCATGATATAAGCCAGTTAACAACACCTTTATGGGCAGACGCTCTGCAACATGCTGTCTCAAACGGTGAAGTTGGTGACATTAATCGGATAGAACGCATAATTCTCTATATGCTGAGAATGACTACGCCGGAAATACTTGCAGAAATAAACGATGTTGGTCAGGGACTTGAAAACCGCATTTATTCAGCAAGAATGTCAGGTTCTCTTGAAGAACTGCTGTTTACTATAAAAACTAAACGATATACCATGGCAAGAATAAGACGCATTCTTCTTTCGGCATTGATAGGCGTTAAAAAATCCGATGTAAATATTTTGCCGCCATATTGCAGAATACTTGCCATAAATGAACGTGGCAGAGATATACTTGCAAAGGCAAAAATGGTGTCTACAATCCCATTTGATACTTCTCTTGTCCGTTTGTCAAAAACAAGTTCCGATGCAGAAAGATTCGCTCAGCTTGAAATAAGAGCATCTGATATCTACGGCCTTTCACTTAAAAAAATAAATTCGGCTCAGAAAGATTTCCGTTCCAAAATTATGATTGATATGGATTGATTTGCTGTTATCACTTATATGTTTGAAAGGATATAAATAATGATAAGAAATACTTTTGCAGCATTGGCATTGTGCTGTGTAATAGTATTTGTTGTTGGCTGTGGCAGAAGCAATGTTCATAAAATAAATGATTTATCTTCGATAAATGATTCGCAAGATGACTGTATCGAACCATCTTTAACAGGAACAGATAAAATTGTAACGACTCAGGCTACTTCTGACGGAGTTGTTTCAACAACGGAAAAATCACCTCTTGACGGTATGGATACATATGTTCATTCCACAAATTATAATATACCGGTCAACCCAATCTATCAAGAACCTGAACTACCTGCTGGTTGTGAAATAACGACACTTACTGCACTTCTTAACTACCTTGGATATAGCATTGACAAAGTAAGCCTTTGCGATAAATTTTTACCGATTGATGTGACTTGCACAAAAACTTTCAATGAGGCTTACATAGGCAATCCAAAAGATGGTACCGGATTTGGCTGTTATTCACCAGTGATAGTAAAAACTGCACAGGATTATCTTTCATCGGTAAAAAGTCAACAATCGGCCGTAAATATTTCAGGGTGCGATTTTCAACAGCTCTTTATGCAGATCGAAAAAAATCGACCTGTGATCGTATGGACAAGTATCGGACTTGTCAACATAAGAGAATACTATTGCTGGACATCACCAAGCGGTGAGGAAGCACATTGGATTGAAAATGAACATTGTGTACTTCTTACAGGATTTGACTATAACAATTCTACAGTTACAGTCTGTGACCCATTAAGAGGTGAACACCAGTATTCAATGGAGCTTTTTGAATACAGATTCAATCAGCTCGGAAAGCAGGCTGTTATTATATATTAATAACATTTTCTTTATAAATCTATGTGAAATAATAATGATTGGAGTTTCTATTTTGATAAATGGTATCATTTTCGATCTTGATGGTACACTCATTGATTCAATGCAGGTTTGGCATAACGCAGACAGAGAATTTTTAATTGAAAATAATATTGTGCCGCCAAAGGATATTTCAAATATTATGAAAACCATGACAATTGAATCTGCTGCTGATTATTTCATATCTCGGTTTGCATTGCCACATACTCAGCAATACGTTATAAAACGAATTGAGAAAATTGTATCATATCACTATATGAACACTATTCCTCTTAAACCGGGCGTTATAAGCCTTCTTGATTTTCTTGCTGAAGTGAATATACCTTGCGCAATAGCAACGGCAACTTATAAAAGTCTTGCCTATGCCATACTAAAAAGACATGGTATTGCCGATAGATTTTCATTTTTACTTACAGGTGAAGATGTTTCTACAGGCAAAACATCGCCTGATATTTACTTTGAATGTGCCAAACGTCTTGGCTGTAAAGCAAATGATGTACTTGTTGCCGAAGACTCATTGCATTGTGTGCAGACAGCTCATAATGCAGGCTTCTTTACAGTTGGTGTATATGATAGTGCTGCTGATGCCGATTGGGAAAGAATATGTAAACTGTCAGACAGAAATATTCATAGTATTTTCAGCATAAAAAATATCATCTGCGAATTAAATAATTTCAGTTTATGAACGGAGAAAATTTATGAAAAAAGTTATGGTTGGTATGAGCGGAGGAGTTGACAGCTCAGTTGCCGCTATGCTGCTTAAAAATAATGGATATGATGTAATGGGCGTTACACTGAAAATGTTTTCCGATGAGGACATAAATGAGGCTAAAGCTTCCGGAAAAACCTGCTGTGCTCTTTCAGATGTTGAGGATGCTCGCAGTGTTGCATATAAACTCGGATTTGAACATCTTGTTTTTAATTTCAGAGATTGCTTTAAAGAGTACGTTATGAAAAATTTTGCAGAAAGTTATATTAACGGATTTACTCCAAACCCATGTATAGAATGTAACAGGCACATAAAGTTTGATAAAATGCTCAGACGTGCATTAGAGCTTGATTATGATTATATAGCAACCGGTCATTACGCCGTATGCGAATTTGACAGTTCAAAAAACAGATACATTCTGAAACGTCCGGCTGACAGAAGTAAAGACCAGACTTATGTTCTTTATTCACTTACACAGGAGCAGCTCTCTCATACTTTGTTTCCTCTTGGTTCACTAAAAAAATCGCAGGTTCGTGAAATTGCTGAGTCGGCAGGTCTTGTAAATTCCGCAAAGCCTGACAGTCAGGACATCTGTTTCGTACCTGACGGCGATTATGCATCATTTATCAAACGTTTTGCAAATTACAATTCTCCTGAAGGAAATTGCGTTGACACTAAAGGCAACATCATAGGCAGGCATAAAGGACTTATAAACTATACTGTCGGTCAAAGAAAAGGTCTCGGAATTGCTATGGGACATCCTGTGTATGTAGTCGGAAAAAATCTTGATGATAATACCGTAATTATAGGCGAAGAATCGGATTTATATTCATCAAGCCTTATTGCAGATGACGTGAATCTTATTTCCGTGGAAGATATATACGAGCCTATGAGAATTACCGTGAAAACACGTTACAGTCAGAGTGAACAACCGGCTGTTCTTTCAAAACTTAATGATACCGATTATCTTGTTACTTTTGACAAGCCACGACGTGCTGTCACAAAAGGTCAGGCAGCTGTTTTTTACGATGGTGATATTGTCGTCGGCGGAGGTACTATCAAGTGAGCGACTATTCTTTTGAAAAACTTACAGATGATATTTTCGTATGTGCAAGTACTGAACACAGATTTGGTACAGATGCTTTTCTACTTACCGATTTTTCAGCATACAAGGCAAAAGATTTAATATGCGATCTCGGAACAGGATGTGGAATAATTCCACTTCTTATGCAGAAAAGCCGACCCCCTAAAATCATATATGCTGTTGATATTCAGCAGAATGCTATTCATCAGCTTGAACTTGGAATTGAAAAAAGTAGGACGCAAAATATTATTCCGATTTGTGCTGACCTGAAAGATTTATGGAAAGATGCTCCTTTGTCAAAGCTCGACCTTGTTGTATGTAATCCGCCGTATAAAGCCGATAATTCAGGCTATAAAAGTACAATTGATTCACAGATGATTGCACGCCACGAGGTTAAATGCAATATTTATGATGTTTGCAAAGCAGCTTCTATGTTATTGAAATTCGGCGGAAGATTATGTATGTGCAATCGACCTGAACGACTTGCAGATGTTATTTTTGCTATGAAACAAAATAATATCGAACCAAAACGTATCAGATTTGTTTCAAAAAATCCTGAAAGTCGTCCATGGCTTTTTCTGATAGAAGGCAAAAAAGGCTCTAAGCCATTTATGATAACAGAGTCTCAACTATATATAAGAGCAGAGGATGGATTCTCTGACGAACTAAAAAAAATCTATAATGTCGGAAAGGATATAACAAAATGAGTGGTACTCTCTATGTTATCGGCACACCTATCGGAAACCTCGGCGATGTTACTGTAAGACAACTGGAAACACTAAAAAGTGTTGATTTTATTTGTGCTGAAGACACACGGGTTACTTTGAAACTTCTCACAAAATTTGATATAAAAAAGCAACTGATAAGCTACCACGACCACAGTACACGAGCTGTTTCAGAAAATATTATTCATCGTATCGAACAAGGAGAAAATGCAGGAGTTGTTACCGATGCCGGTATGCCTTGTATTTCCGACCCTGGTGAGGAGCTTGTTAAAATGTGCTATGAAAACAACATAGACGTTAAAGTAGTTCCGGGTCCGAGTGCCGCAATTTCAGCACTCGCAATATCAGGACTTCCAACGTCAAAATTTACTTTTGAGGGATTCCTTTCCGTAACAAAAAAGCAGCGATATGACCATCTTGAATCACTTAAATATGAACAACGTACAATGATTTTCTATGAAGCTCCGCATAAGCTTACATATACGCTTCAGGATATGCTTGAATATTTCGGAGACAGAGAAATTTCTCTCTGCCGTGAACTTACAAAAATTTATGAGGAGGTTCTGAGATTCAAACTTAGCGAAGCTGTTAAATATTACTCAGAAATAAAACCTAAGGGCGAATTTGTTATAATCGTTGAAGGCGCTCCAGAGACATTTGATAACAAGGACATAACACTTGATGATGCTGTTGAAATGGTTGCAAATCTCGTCGATTCAGGAGAAAAAACTTCTGATGCCTGCAAAAATATAGCTAAAATCAGCGGATACAAGAAAACTGAGCTATATTCTGCATATTGCAATAAAAACTGACTCATATTAATATTTGCTGTTACAAGCAAAAAGTAATATCGTTTTATTATACTTGCATAATGTACAAAAATGAGGTATAATTATTTCATAGATGTTCTTCAGCAATTAAACCGGAGGTTTTAAAATGAAAGACGGATTTATAAAGATTGCCTGTGCAGTGCCACAATTGAAGGTCGCAGACTGCAATTACAATACGGAAAATATTTTAGATTTAATTACAGAAGCCTATTCAAAAGGAGTGAAAGTCGTTTGCTTTCCAGAACTTTGCATCACAGGTTATACATGTTCTGACTTGTTTTTGCAGTCAGTTCTTTTGGAATCGGCAAAAAACAGTATTCAAAAAATTGCTGAAAATACTTCTGAACTTGAAATAATTTCAATAGTCGGATTTCCGTTTGTTTATTCAGGTAAGATTTATAATTGTGCAGCCATTATTTTTAAAGGTGAAATTCTCGGCATTGTACCAAAGTCAAATATTCCAAATTACAGCGAATTTTACGAAGCAAGACATTTTTCCAAAGGAATTATATCAGACAACTTCATTTGCATTGACGGAAAAAAAGTACGCTTTGGCATAAATCAATATTTCAGTTGCAAAGAAATTCCGGAATTTTCTTTTGGCGTTGAAATATGTGAGGATTTATGGGTTTCTGACACACCGTCTGTAAAACTTGCTCAATGCGGAGCATCAATAATTTTCAATTTATCTGCAAGTGATGAGATAATCGGAAAAGCTGATTACAGACGCACTATCATTAAAGCAAAATCAGGAAGTACTATCTCTGTTTATGCTTATGCTGATGCC
Source organism: Ruminococcus sp. (assembly GCA_022641595.1). Classification (GTDB taxonomy): domain Bacteria; phylum Bacillota; class Clostridia; order Oscillospirales; family Ruminococcaceae; genus Ruminococcus. The sequence goes on from JALCDN010000048.1 coordinate 17,390, forward strand.
GGTATCGGTGAGTCTACAACGGATATGGTTTTCGCAGGTCATTGCATTATAGCAGAAAATGGTTCAGTCCTTTCGGAATCTGATTTATTCCGGAGCGGTCTTACTATAGCTGATGTTGACGTCAATAAAATCAATTCCGAAAGAAGAAAATGTACTACATGGAATTATTCAAATGATGATTTTTATTGCACAGAATTTTCTTTAAAGGTTGAAGAAACCAAGCTGTGCCGTGACTTCCCACAGCTTCCGTTTGTTCCGTCATTCAAAACTGATCTTGACAGACGCTGTAAAGAAATATTAACTATTCAAGCTGTTGGTCTTATGTCAAGATTGCGTCATATAGGCTGTAAAAACGTTGTTCTCGGACTTTCAGGCGGACTTGATTCAACACTTGCACTTATAGTTGCCGTTCGTGCTTTTGATATGCTTAATCTCAACAGAAGCGGCATTCACACAATCACAATGCCATGTTTCGGAACTACTGATCGTACTTACAATAACGCTTGTGAGCTTGCAAAAGCATATGGTACTTCACTTGAGGAAATTAATATAAAGCAAAGTGTGAGTTTGCATTTCAGCGACATAAATCATAATGCTGAAATTCATGATATTACTTATGAAAATTCTCAGGCTCGTGAACGCACTCAGGTTCTTATGGATAAAGCGAACCAACTGTGCGGAATTGTTATCGGAACAGGTGATTTGTCTGAGCTTGCCCTCGGTTGGGCAACATACAACGGTGATCATATGTCAATGTATGCGGTGAATGCTTCAATTCCGAAAACTCTGGTAAGATGGCTGGTAAACTTTGAAGCAGAGGTATCTTCAAAAGAGCTGAAATCCGTTCTGCTTGACGTTCTTGATACACCTGTTAGCCCTGAATTGCTTCCGCCGGAAACTGATGGTACTATTGCTCAGAAAACAGAAGATCTTGTTGGACCGTATGAGCTTCATGACTTTTTCTTGTTTTATATGCTACGCTATGGATTTTCTCCTGCAAAGATTTTTCGTATAGCCTGTTTGTCATTCAAAGAAAAATATTCAGAGAAAATTATTATGAAGTGGGAGAAAAAGTTCTATTGGCGATTCTTTTCTCAGCAGTTTAAGCGTTCGTGTCTGCCGGATGGCCCAAAGGTCGGTACAGTAACATTATCACCTCGTGGAGATTTTAGAATGCCAAGTGATGCTTCTGCTGCTATCTGGCTGGAGCAGCTTGAAAAAATTGAAAAATCAATTATATCATGACTGCCTTAATATCTGATAAAAAGCCAATTTAAAAATTATGGAGGATTATTATGACCTACAAAGAAAGCTTTATTAAATTTATGGTTGATTGCGGAGTGCTTACTTTTGGCGAGTTTACATTAAAAAGTGGCAGAAAAGCCCCGTATTTTATTAATTGCGGAAATTACAAAACAGGCGGTCAGCTTGCAAGGCTCGGTGAATATTATGCCGAATGTATAGTTGACAACAAAATTCCGGTTGAAACTTTATTTGGTCCTGCATACAAAGGAATTCCACTTGCAGTTTCGGCTGTTGTAGCACTTAGCAATAAATTTGGAATTGACGTTTCATACTGTTTTGACAGAAAAGAAGCAAAGGATCACGGCGAGGGCGGAATGTTTGTTGGAAAAACTCTTACAGACGGCGAAAAAGTTATAATTATTGATGACGTTATGACTTCCGGAAAGGCTTTGCGTGAATCTATGCCTAAACTTAAAGCCGCAGCCGACGTTGATGTTACAGGAATGGTGATAACCGTTGACCGTATGGAAAAGGGTACATCAGAGCTTTCAGCAGTTCAGGAAGTAAAACGTGATTTCAACGTTACCGTTTACCCAATTGTAAATATGCTTGATATAATTTCTGCAATTGAAAGTGGTATTGTTCCTGGAAAAGAGTACCTTGACAAAATGTATGAATACCGTTCAACTTATGGAGTTTGATTATTAAATATAATTGCCATATATTAAGTTGATAACGAAAGTTATATGGGCATCTCTAAAAACCTCAAATTATCAAAATCAGATCACGCAATTTTGGACTTTTTGACTGCAAAATTTGCAAAAAGTAGGCTTTTAGAGATGCCGATAATTTAAATAGCAAGGCAGTTTTGCTGCCTGTGCAGATGTTATTTTCATAAAATTTTGAGCTTTCAAGTTCAAAATTGAAAAATTTCTATTTTTCACAAATGGCAAGCATTCAACTGTGGATATTGGCAAATAAGGCACTCTACTGATTTAGCAGAGTGCCTTATTTTGAAACTATTCATATTTGCCGGCAATGGCATTTGCAAGCCATTCTCCTAAATACTTTAGTCGGCAAAATCAAACTGGTCAGCGTTACGCTTTTTAAACTCGTCAAATAAGGCATAAAGAAGCTGCTCGTCTTCAATAGCATTATATTCTTCAAATTCCTCATCATCATCACTGTGAACCACATTAAGAATGATTACCTCATCATTTTCCTCATCTTCATAAGGAAGAAGAACGACATATTCTTTTTCGTTATAGTCAAAATAATCGAGAACTTCGAAGTGAGTTTCATTACCATTTTCGTCGGTCAATGATATGCAGGATAAATCTTCATCGGAATCCT
>JALCDN010000049.1 GCA_022641595.1 Ruminococcus sp.
ACAGTAGCCGATAGTTTCGACGCTTTGAGGAACAGTGATTGATTTAAGACCTGTGCCTGCGAAAGCGTTCTGACCGATAGAGGTAACCTTGTCAGGGATTTTGAATTCGGTGATAGCGGAGCAGCCTGCGAAAGAGCCGCTGCCGATGCTTGTAAGTTCCGTAGGCAGCAGAACGGAAGAAAGGCTTGTGCAGTAAGCAAATGCCATATCATCAATTGAAGTAATTTTAGTACCTGTGAGGTCTATAGAGGAGATGCGTTCGTTGTAGCTGAAAGCGTGGTGAGCGATGGAAGAAAGTGAGGCTGGGAAAGAGACAGAAGAAAGGGTTGAAGCGTAGAAAGCGGCAGTTTCGATATTTTCGACGCCGTCCGGGATTTTGTATGAGTCACCGGATTTGCATTGAGGGTAGGCGAAGATAGATTTGCCGTCTTTGGAGAAAAGAATGCCGTCAACTGATTTAAAGGAGTCAGAGCCGTCCTCGACGAATATATTGGTTAGAGCGTAGCAGTCTGAGAAAGTATATTTGCCGACAGAAGTAATTGAAGCAGGAATAGTTACAGAGGTAACGCCGGTGTTGTTGAAGGTATCGTCGCCGAGGGCAGTAACCTTGAGGTTATCGATAGAGTCAGGAACAGTGATGTCGCCCGCATCGCCTCTGAATTCCTCAATGCAGGCGGAGCCGTCTGAGAGAACAGAGTAGACGTAGTCGCCGGAGACTACACGGTCTGATGAGTATTCGGAGTCCGAATCGAGTTGAGAGTCAGAAAGAGAGTCATCGTCAACAGCGACAGCGGAAATGGAATTTGAGAAATTATAGGCAGCAGGAGAAAAAGCAGGAGCTACCGACAATATAGCCATAACCGAAGCGGTAATAAAGGAAGCATAAGAAAGCTTCATAAAAAAGACCTCCAAGTAAAATGATAGAGTAAAAGACGCAAAAAGCCCGGAGCAAAGCAAAGAGGCTATGACCCCGAGCGAAAATATTTCAGAGATAACCATATAGTAACGGACATTTTGAGATATCCTGTAAACATTATAGCATAAAAAGGGAAAGAAATCAACAAAAACGAAAAAATGAGGAGTATGCAAAAATCGAGCCTGCATATAACAGGTGCAGGCTTGAGAGGGTGAAAATCATAGTGAAGAAGCCGAAGAGCAGCGTGGGGATTGAAGCGGCAGAGAAGCCGAGAGAAGTTCAGAAACAGTAGAGAGGCAGACTGAGGAGATATAGGAAAGGTCTTTAGTAACAGACGGAGGCAAAGAGAGGTAGAGTTTCTGAGCGTTGCTCCAGGAAGAGACGGAGGAAATTTTTTTAAAATCTGCAGTAATTTTGTGGATACGTTCAGAGAAAGCTAAGTGGAATTTTTTTTCATAGTCAACGTGATCATTTATAGAGCCGATGAATTGTTCGGTATGAGGGTAAGTAAATGAGTCAGAGATGTAGTGTGTGAGTGTGCCGAGGAAGAAGCAGTCAGCAACAGAGTGAATGCCCTTAGCCTTGAATGAGCTGATAGAATTGAGGATATATGGTTTAAGGTGAGAAGCGTGGTGACCGTAGAAGTTTTTGTGTTTTACGATGCCCCGCAGGTAAGTCAGGGGGTTGTAGTCAGGTTCGACGCAGCCGAAAGTAAAAGCGGACCTATTTTTAATGAGTATGGGGTCAGATGAGACACTGAGTATAGCGTCAGCGAGAATGAGATGGTCTTTAGTTTCCATATGGCAGCAGCTCCTTTCAGAAAGAGAGGGAAAAGGGGGTGATGTGGCATATTGGTGAATGAAGACTGAAAGATAAGGCAGCATCGTATTGACTTATCAACAGTATAGAATGAAATAATGAACGCAAAGCAAAGGAGTAGTGAAAATTTTGTGAAAAATTGCCAAATTGCTTAGAAAGAGTCAGAAATTTTAGCAGAGAGGGAGTCAACGGTCTGTTTGTCGGGGCAGATGTAAAGGGTGCCTGAGAAACCGTCTACGGCAGCGAAAGCACCGTCGAGAGAAGGGTCAGGAGAAAAGCCGGTAGAGACGATGGCAGGAATTTTCATAGTTTTGGCGAGGATAGAGGAGTGCGAGTCAGGAGAACCGCCTGAGGTGACGAAAGCCTGAACGATATTTTTGTCAAGCTTTACGGTTTCGCTTGGGAGCAGGTCGTCGGAAAAGAGAATAATTTTGTTAAGGTCTGGCAAATCCGGAGCAGGTTCCTCGTATTTGCAGCCGAGCAGAATTCGTATAAGTCTGCCTGAGACGTCACGGACATCAGCAGCCCTACCGTGCATATACAGGTCGTCAGAAGAAGCAAGCAGGTCGGAGAAGACCTCTGAGGCGACAGCAACAGCGAAATCAGCATTGACTTTTTGTGATTTAATGATACTGCAAACGGCGTTGTTGAAGTCGAAGTCATCGAGAATCATTTTGTGAATGTCGAAGATGTCGGCGTTTTCCTTGCCAACCTCGAGTAAAGCTTTGGAGCGGATCGAGTCGAGCTGAGCGGCGGCAGAGATTTTAGCGTCTGAGAATTTAGAGAGTTCTGAGTTTTCGCATATGCCGGTATTGCAGAAAACTGAAGGCATAGGGCGGTTGTAGATATAGAGAGAGCCGAAAGCGACGGCATTGAATATACTGATACCATGAGCAGAAATCATGTCCACATAAGTCAGCTCCTAACATAAAAGGGGAATAGTATATTGGATACCGACTGTTTTTGGATAGAAGAAAGTAAATGTTGTGGCAGTCGGAAAAAACGTATAGCAATAGTATAGTGTAACAAAAAGGAGAGAAAATATACGGAAAGCGGTAAAAAATGCTGATATGACCGCAGGCGATGTTCACCGCCTGAAAGGCGGCGAACATAGAGGCTAAGTCGGAGTGAAGAAAACGGCTGCAGCAAGAGAAATTTTGTCCGACTTAGCCGCTGCTTGCAAAAGCAAGCCGCCTGCGGGTCAGCGAGGTGAACTTTGAATCTACGGAATAATTATAACATAAAGATTGAATAAAATCAACAAAAACAGTAAAATAAAGTTATGAAAAGCTGTAAAAGATTGAAAAAAGTCCGCTGCAAAAGCAGCGGACGGGAAAGAGGTTTATTGGATACCTGAAAGGGAAGAAGATTTGTCGAAAAAGATAGGCAGGTCAGGAGGAAAGAAAGTAAAGAGAGCGAAAATGGTAAAAACAGAAAGCAGAGCGAAGATAGAGAAAGGAAGTGGAAGACCTTTGCAGAAGCGGAATAAGTGGAGACCGAGCATTTGACCGATGAGAACAGCGACAAAGAAGATAGCGATGTCAACGAAGACGGATTCAAAGCCGAGAGCCTGTGAGTAGGAGTAGAAAAGGAAGATGATTGAGAGCATCATAGAGATGAGTGAGAAAAGAAGGGAGCAGAACCAACTTTTAGTGGAGATAGAGAATTTTTTGTGGAAAGCAAAAAAGAAAGCGGAGTAAACGGTAATAGTAGGGAGCAGAGGGAGTTTAAGGTGTTCCCAGACGCTTTCGTTGACCGGAGCGAACAGAGCGATGAAGCGGTTGCCGCCTGATAAGTCGAAAAGGAAGTGAAGAAGAGAGCCGAGAATAAAAATAATGGGGACTGAGAGGAAAAACCATTTTTTGATAGAGGAAAAGTGAGCAGGCATAAAAATGATCACCGCCTAAAATGAAAATAAAGAGTATAATAAAGTATATGCAGAAAGGAGAATAAATATGAAAAAAGTATATAATAAAAAGAAAAAGTTCCGCATAAAGCGGAACTTAAAAGTAGAAGCAAAATAAAAAAGAAAAGTATTAAGGATATCAGTAATGTAGACTGAAATCCAGTGAAAAAAAGGGGACAATGTTGTCACGGAAAATGATGACAACTGGCGCAGTGGGTGGGATTCGAACCCACGGTCCCTTTCGGGATTACTTGATTTCGAGTCAAGCCCGTTATGACCACTTCGATACCACTGCGAATAAGAATAAAATAATTATAGCATAAAGAGAAATAAAAGTCAAGGTAAAGGGAAAAAATTAGGGCGTGAAAATGTGAACAAAATGTAAACAAATAGGAAAGGGTATTGATTTTTTGAAGAAAGTGATTATACTAATAATTAGCACTCTGACAGCAAGAGTGCTAAAAAATAAAAAATAAGATTCAGGAGATGTTTTTTATGGCAACAAAGGAATTTAAAGCAGAGTCAAAAAGACTTCTGGAAATGATGATACATTCGATATATACACATAAGGAAATATTTTTAAGAGAGTTGATATCCAATGCAAGTGATGCAATAGACAAGCTGTATTTCAAGTCGCTTACCGACGACAGCGTAGGACTTTCCAAGGACGATTTTGCAATTGAAATTAAAACTGATAAGACCGCAAGAACGCTGACAATAAGCGATAACGGAATAGGAATGAGCGATGAAGATCTCGAAAACAACCTCGGAACAATAGCAAACAGCGGTTCACTGAAATTCAAGACAGAGAACAAGCTTGATGAAGAATCACAGATAATCGGACAGTTCGGAGTAGGCTTCTATTCAGCATTTATGGTAGCAAAGAAAGTAACCGTTGTAAGTAAGGCATTCGGAGCAGAAAAGGCGTATAAGTGGGAATCCGAGGGCGTAGACGGCTACACAGTAAGCGAGTGCGAAAAGGAAACAGCGGGAACTGTTATAACACTTGAGCTTCTTGACGATACCGAGGACGAAAAGTACAGCGACTTTCTTGAACAGTACAGAATACAGGGACTTGTAAAGAAGTATTCTGATTATATAAGATTCCCGGTAAAAATGGAAATGACCAAGAGCAGACGTGTTGAAACCGAGGGTGAGGAGGATAAGGACGCCGAGCCAAAGTATGAGGACTATACCGAGGTAGAAACTCTTAACAGTATGGTGCCGATATGGAAAAAGAATAAGAGCGAGCTGACCGATGAGGACTATAACCATTTTTATATGGAGAAGTTCATGGACTATTCGCATCCGCTGAAGTATATGCACGTCAAGAATGAGGGAACCGCAACATATGATGCACTGCTGTTCATACCATCAAAAGCACCGTATGACTATTATACAAAGGAATTTGAAAAAGGATTGCAGCTTTATTCAAACGGAGTACTTATAATGGATAAGTGCAGTGATTTGCTGCCGGATTATTTCAGCTTTGTAAAGGGACTTGTGGATTCTGAGGACTTGTCGCTTAATATTTCAAGAGAAATGCTTCAGCATGACAGACAGCTTAAAATCATAGCAAAGAGCCTTGAAAAGACAATAAAGAATGAGCTTTCAAAGATGCTGAAGAACGAGAGAGAGAAGTATGAGGAGTTCTTTAAGGCATTTGGACTACAGCTTAAATTCGGAGTATATAACAGCTACGGAATGAACAAGGATACATTGAAGGACCTTCTGCTGTTCAAGTCATCTGCCGGAGACAAGCTTACAACGCTTGAAGAGTATGTGACAAGAATACCGGAGGGACAAGAGTTCATATACTACGCAACAGGCGAGAGTACAGCGAAAATTGAGCAGCTTCCACAGACAGAGCTTGTAAAGGAAAAAGGTTGGGAGATACTTTACCTTACCGAGAATGTTGACGAATTTGCAGTAAAGATGCTGATGAATTATAATGAGAAACAGTTCAAGTCAGTATCAGCATCAGACCTTAATCTTGAAAGCGACGAAAAGAAAGAAGAAATCAAGAGCAAGGAAGAAGAAAACGCTGATATGTTCAAGGCAATGCAGGAGAAACTCAGCGGAAGAGTAGCAAAGGTACAGCTTTCAGGCAGACTGAAAAGCCACCCTGTATGCCTTACAAGTGACAGCGAGATATCAATAGAGATGGAAAAGGTGCTGAACGCTATGCCGACTGAACAGAAAGTCAAGGCAGACAAGGTGCTTGAGATAAATCCTGACCACCCGATATTTGATAAGCTCAAAGCACTTTACGGAGAGGACAAGGAAAAGCTCGGAAAATACAGCGAACTGCTTTACGATCAGGCACTTCTTATAGAGGGAATGCCAATAGAAAATCCTGTAGAATTTTCAAATCTGATATGCGAGCTTATGTAACAGCAATGCAATTGAAATAGTGCGAAAAACAAATAATGAGACGACTCTTTGCTGCCAAAAGGTGCAAAGAGCCGTTTTTTTAAAGAAGCTATTAAAATAAAGCAAAAGTCCAAAGCTTCTTATAAAAATAATCATTGTGAGAGTAAATAAGAAAATTAATAAAAAAAAGTTGAAAGTGAACGAAAAGGAGAAAGTGGATAAAAATGTAAAAATGCTATTGACAGGTTGACAAAATGAGTTTATAATAGTAAATGAGGAAGATTTTAATTTTCCCGAAAACCCGTGATTTTTTAATTGTATGGGTAGATGTATTAAACAGGAGGTTATTACAATGTCACTTACTAAAAATGCAAACGTTTTAAAGTGGATTGACGAAATGGTCGCTCTTACAAAGCCTGATAAGGTTGTATGGATCGACGGAAGCAAGGAACAGCTTGACCAGCTCAGAAAAGAAGCAATCTCAACAGGCGAAATGATAGAGCTTAATCAGGAAAAGCTTCCGGGCTGTCTTTACCACAGAACTCTTCCAAACGACGTAGCTCGTGTAGAAGACAGAACATTCATCTGCACATCTAAAAAAGAAGATGCAGGTCCGATAAATAACTGGTGCGCACCGGACGAAATGAAGGCAAAGCTTCTTCCTATGTATGACGGAGTAATGAAGGGCAGAACAATGTATGTCATTCCTTATTCAATGGGCCCTATCGGCTCACCACTTGCAAAAGTAGGCGTTGAGGTAACCGATTCAATATATGTAGTTCTTAATATGAGCATTATGACAAGAATGGGCAAGGCAGCTTTTGAAAACCTCGGAGACGTTTCAAACGACTTCGTAAGAGGTCTTCACTCAAAGGCAGACGTTGACCCTGAAAAGAGATATATCGTTCACTTCCCTGAAGAGAACACTATCTGGTCAATCAACTCAGCATACGGCGGAAACGTTCTTCTTGGTAAAAAGTGCTTTGCACTTCGTATCGCATCATATCAGGGCAAGAACGAAGGCTGGATGGCAGAACATATGCTTATCCTCGGTCTTAAAAAGCCAAACGGCGAAGTAAAATACATAACAGCAGCATTTCCTTCAGCTTGCGGCAAGACAAACCTTGCAATGCTCATTCCACCTGAGGGATATAAGAAGAAGGGCTACGAAATCTTTACAGTCGGTGATGATATCGCTTGGATGAAGCCCGGCAAGGACGGCAGACTCTACGCTATCAACCCTGAAAACGGCTTCTTTGGCGTAGCTCCCGGAACAAACGACAAGTCTAACCATAACGCACTTGCATCTGCAAGAAAGAATACTATTTTCACAAACGTTGCTATCAACAATGATGATAACACAGTATGGTGGGAAAAGCTCGACAAGAATCCACCTGTAAACGCAACAGAGTGGAAGGGTGCAAAGGTAAACGGTCCTGAGTATATCGCAGCAGGCAATAACCTTGCACACCCGAACTCAAGATTTACAGCTCCAGCTGAGAACTGCCCATGTATCTCACCGGAGTTCAATAATCCTGAGGGCGTTCCGATATCAGCAATCATCTTCGGCGGACGTCGTGCAAAGACAACTCCGCTTGTATATCAGTCATTCAGCTGGGCACACGGAACATTTATCGGTTCAGCAGTATCTTCAGAAACAACAGCAGCAGCAACAGGAGCAGTCGGCGTTCTTCGTCACGACCCAATGGCTATGAAGCCTTTCTGTGGCTACCATATGGCAGATTACTGGGGTCATTGGCTTGAAATGGGCGAAAAGCTCGGCGACAAGGCACCAAAGATCTTCAACGTAAACTGGTTCAAGCAGGACGATGAGGGTAACTTCATATGGCCTGGCTACGGCGACAATATGAGAGTCCTTGACTGGATAATCGAGCGTTGCGAGGGCAAGGCAGATGCAGTTGAAACACCAATCGGCTATGTACCTACAAAGACATCAATCAATACAGAGGGAATCGAAGACGAAGTAACTCCAAAGGTTATGGACGAACTTCTTGCAGTAGATAAGGACCTCTGGAAGGAAGAAGTAGCAGGACTTAGAGAATTCTATAAGCAGTTCGGCGATAGACTTCCAAAGGCAATTTCTGACGAGCTTAACGGACTTGAAAAGAGACTTGGTTAATCAGTAATAAAGGCAATAGAATAAGAAAATAAGAAAAGGCAGCTTGAAAAAGCTGCCTTTTTGTGTTATAAGTAGAAAACGGAGTAAACGGAGTTTCCATTGCAAAACGCCTGTGAAAGAAATTGCGAGTTGAACATAAGCTCAGAAGCATTTTTCTCGTTGATAAACAGAGAGGAAGTTGTTTTCATAGATATGTTGCTGAGGCTGAGTTTAACAGGGTAGCCATTATTGAAATTTTCTCCAAGGCATCTGAATACTGAGACCGGGTAAGGGGAAGATGTTACTGAGGTTGGGAAGACATATTGGAGCAGAGGTCTGCGAGGATAACCGCCGCCGATAGGAATTGTAAAGGTGTTTGAAGGCATAGGCGGAATAGAAATCGGCAAGACTGAAAGGTCGGGCAAATCTGTAAAGCAAGGGTAGCCGTTATTTTTGCCGCTGATAAAAACGAAAGACATAATTAATCACTGCCTTCCACGGCAAAGCCGATAGATTTAAGGTATGCAGCGTCCTTGCATTGAGCAGTAGTGAGAGGGTGCAGGTCGGAAACGGAAGAAATAGCTGAAGCTGAGTCAACGAGGTCATTATCATAAAAGGAGGGAAGCAAAATAGTTGTGGCAGGTGTAATTGTACCGAAGCCTGAAACATTTGCAGCCATATAGCTGTTTGACATTGAATTGAAGAAAGCTGTTTTTAAGGTATTGTTAGAGCAAGTAATAGAGCCGAGAAGATAAGAGCCGTTGAAGTTGGAGTCAAAAAGCTTGTTACTGGTTGATTTCATACTTGAGGCATTTGTTCTTATAATGAGTTTGAATTGGCTGTCATAGACCGAACCGTTTAGAATGCGGTGAAATGTATTTTTCTCATCTACTTCCAAGAGAACTGATGAGCTGTAGAAATCCGATTGCTGATTAGCTATAAGAAAGCTATCGTTATCACTATTAGTGCTTGTAGAGAATATTCGCAGGCTGAATTTGCAATTGGTAAATTTATGGTAGTAATTTGTGAATGAAAATAAGGAAGGGTTGCGACCGAGAAGGTAAACGTTTTCGATGTTAAGGTTTTGAAAATTACTGTTGCCATAACCGTTGTAAAAAGGTACAACAGTAGAATCCTGACTTTCCATAACAATGTTGCGTATAGTGTGACCGTCACCATCGAAGTTAGAACAATTAAGTGTTACGGTTTTCCAGCCATTTGCGTAAGAGGTGTTATTGGCATCAATATCAACACCGAGCCTATAATATGCACCACTGTATTTTACGTTTAGCAGGTCGTCAAAATTCTGAATTATGTAAGGGTCTGCCTGAGTTCCTGTACCTGTCATATATCAGACCTCCTCACGAACGATGATGTAAAGGACATTTGGTTCATGTGACTGTGAGTCATATTGAGCCTTGGTAATAGGCTGAACACGGGGGCGAGCCAGAAGCTGGGCGAGAGAAGCGTCCATATTGTCGAGTCTTAATAGAACAGCGGATATGTCGAAGCTGTCGATGAGAGCCTGAATTTTAGAAAGTCCGCCCGAAACCGCCGATGTGATAGAAGAAAGAGCTTGGTCGACAGAACTTGGAACGGGGGCATTTGAGCCGTTAGGGGATTCTCTGACGAAGATAGGAGGAATGATGTATTTGAGAATAAGCACCTGAGACTGAGGAACGGATTCAGAGAGCATAACAGCACGCAGTTCAAGGCGTAGTTCGCCATCAGCAGCAGTAAAAGCGTCTGAGATATTCCATTCGAGGGAGAGCTTGTCGGCAGATATGGCGGAGAAAGTGAGACCTTGTTCGGCTTCCTCGTTATTTTTGTTAACGCCTTTTATGAGGAAAGAGCAAAGATAGAGGTCGAAGCCGTTGTAAAAGCGGTCGATAACGAAGGTGATAGATTCGGAAGATTTTTCGCCTTGAGTGAGGATATTGCGAAATGGGAACGAGTTGATATTTTTGCCGTTAGCGACAATAAGCATAAAAATAACCTCCAAAAGAGAAGAATTAGAAGATTCCGCAGAGCATCTTCAATAAAGCTTCAGAAAGGAGGTAAAATTAGATTAGAATGTAAAACTCGTAAAAAAAGTTTACAAAAAATTAACAATCTGGTGCCTCTCAAAAGGAGTTTTTAGAGATAACCAATAGAAGTCAGTGATTTTTTGTTGAGCGAGGAGAATTTACCGAGCCGAAAAGCTGAATAACCGAAAGAGCGAGGCATATAATAAACGGAATAACCGAAGGAAAAATGCGTAGAAACAGCAAATGACTGAATGAAGAGTTATAAGCGTTGTTAAACCAGCCGGCAGAATCGGCGTGACGGCAAATGAAGAAAAGAGCGAGCATAGAGATGAGAAAGCCGAGGCAGTCGGAGATAATTGAGAAAACGAAGTGCTTTTTCAGACAGGTTATGTAAGAGAAAACGATAAGCAGACCGCCGAAAATGAGTGAAAGACCGCAAAATGAAAGAAAGCGGCTGTATTTCAGGAAATTAAAGGAAAAACCGTCACTATTCTGAACGATAAAGAAACCGAGACCTGACAAAAAATTCATAAAGAGAGGGTATATAATAATGAGAGGGCAAAGTAAGATTTTAGCGATAGAGAGTGCGTGTTTTTTAAAAAAATAATTAAACATAAAAAGTCTCCGAAAAGATGAAATGGAATGTGAGTGAAAAAAATCTGTGACAAATTCACAGACATAAAGCAGAGAAAAGAGGGGGAAGATAAAAGCAGGCATGAAAGCAAAGGAGAAAAGAAAAAAATGGAAAAAAGAGTGAAAAGAGCAGTAATAGCATTATGTGCAGGAGCAGGGCTGTTATTCACGGCAGCAGGGTATTATGGAAGTCATATTCCTGACAGTTTTTATGTAGAGCCTGGGGAAAAGCTTGAGTTATCGATGTATCCGCATATAGAGCAGACGCCGTCATATCTTGCGGCAGCGGCAGTAAATCAGGTATATCCGCAGACAAGGCAGGTATCGCTGTCACTTTTCGGAGTAATACCGATAAAGGACGTTGAGGTGCATTGCAGTCAGGCGCCGATTCTTACCGCAGGCGGAACGCCGTTTGGGGTAAAGCTTTTGATGGACGGAGTAATGGTAATAAGGGTAGAAAAGGTAGAAACCGAAGATGGTGAAAAGCAGCCGGCGGCAGATGGAGGGATACAAAAGGGGGATATAATCCGATATATAAACGACCAGTCAGTGATGTCGAATAAAGAGATACAGAAGATAATTGACGGAAGTGGGGGGCAGAAGTTAAAAGTAACGGTAAATCGTGGAGGAAACGAATATGAGACATATGTAACGCCTGTATATTCAAAGCTCAGGCATGGTTATTGTGCAGGTATGTGGGTGCGTGACAGTATAGCTGGAATCGGAACGGTAACGTTTGTAGACAGGGAAAGTGGAAGCTTTGCAGGTTTGGGGCATCCTATATGTGACAGTGATACAGGAGAGATAGTGCCGATATCGAGTGGTGAAGCGGTACCGGTGCAGATAAGTGGTGTAGTGAAAGGTAAGACAGGAGTTCCCGGGGAGCTTGAGGGATATTTCACAACAGAGGAGCCAATGGGGATACTGAGGGAAAACAACAAGTGCGGAGTATATGGAGAGCTTACAAGTGCAGCGAGGACGATATATAGTGGTAAAGAATATAAAATGGGATATAAGCAGGACGTCCATGAAGGAAAGGCAACAATACTGACGACTATCGACGGCAGTATAGCGAAGGAATATAGTATAGAGATAAAGCAGGTAGATTACAGTAGCAGTGACAGTACGAAAAATATGGTAATAGAGATAACTGATAAGGAGCTGCTTGAAAAGACGGGAGGAATAGTGCAGGGAATGAGTGGAAGTCCCATAATACAGGACGGCAGGCTTATAGGAGCAGTAACGCACGTATTTGTGGCAGATTCTTCGCAAGGCTACGGGATATTTGCAGAGAATATGTATGATTATATGGGAGCGGAGAAATGAAAAAGCGAGGACGCTGCAAGAAAAGCAACGTCCCCGAGGTACATATGATAGAATCAGATTAAAATAAGGTTGCTCAATTATCTGTTATCTTCGCTGAAACCGCTGTCCACGAGTTCAACGAGTGCGTCAACAGCGAGCTGTTCATCAGAACCGTCAGCGATAACCTTGATAGTAGTGCCGCCTACAATACCGAGTGAAAGTATACCGAGAAGGCTTTTAGCGTTGACACGGCGTTCTTCTTTTTCGATCCAGATAGATGATTTAAATTCGTTGGCTTTCTGGATGAAGAAAGTAGCAGGTCTTGCATGGAGACCGACTTGGTTTTTAACCATAACTTCTTTAACAAACATAACAAACTCTCCTATTCTCTGTTGGACAATATTTAAATATTGAAATAAAGATGCAATACACATTTGCTGATTATTATTATACAAGCAAAAATGCGCGCAGTCAACGTATTTTTAACAACAAATCACTGAAATTCGTGAAATTCTACATTTAGATAAAATGTGAGAGTGAAATTCAAATGCGGCTTGTTTATAATCACAATGAAAAAGTGTTGAAGTTATTTGTTAAATATGCAAGATTTTCAACAATATAATATGTTAAATTTATCTAAATAAAACGAGACAGTTTTATTTTTGAAAAACTTAAAGGAAGATAAAAGGAAAAAATTATGGCTACTTGTAAAAACTCGTTTGAAAAAGTGAAAAGCGGGTAGGTATGCCTGCTGCAAGGAAACCTTCTGAAAGCGTGTTGTTGCACTATGAGTGAGGTGACAAAGTAGATGTCGAGCATAGTTGTTTTTTCTCAAAGGGAGTTTTTAGAAGTAACATTATTTAAGGAGGTCAGGGCGGAGAGCTTTGGTAACAGCGATGCTTTGCTGAAGCTTCCACTCAGAGATATTTTTGTGGTGACCTGAAAGCAGAACAGGAGGTACGGATAAGCCGTTCCAGGTTTCAGGGCGTGTATATTGAGGGTATTCGAGTAAGCCGTCGAAGAAGCTTTCGTCTGTGAAGCATTCAGGGCTTGAGAGAACGCCGTCGCAC
This sequence comes from Ruminococcus sp., assembly GCA_022641595.1. GTDB lineage: Bacteria > Bacillota > Clostridia > Oscillospirales > Ruminococcaceae > Ruminococcus. Next base: position 13,169 of record JALCDN010000049.1, read on the forward strand.
ATTCTTGCGATAGCGTCGACGAGTATAAGAGCAGGCAGTTCGCCGCCGGTGAGAACGTAGTCGCCGGCTGAGATTTCCTCATCGACGATAGTGTCGAGGATACGTTGGTCAACGCCCTCGTAGTGACCGCAAAGGATGAAGATATTCTGAAGCTTTGAAAGTTCAACAGCTTTTTTCTGATTAAGAACAGAGCCTTTGGGGGACATATATATAGTATGCGGCTTTGAGCCGAGTTGTTCGCAAACGGAGTTAAAGCAGTCGTAAATAGGCTGGCATTGCATAACCATACCCATACCGCCGCCGAAAGGGGTATCGTCAACACGTCTGTGCTTGTCGGTAGAGAAGTCACGGATTTGCAGGCAATTAATAGAAAGAGCACCTTTTTTTCTTGCTCTGCCGATGATACTTTCGCTAAGGACAGTCTCGCACATATCTGGGAAAAGGGTAGCGATATCAATTCTCATTGTCGAAAAGTCCCTCCAGAGGTGAAATAAGCATAAAGCCGCCGTCGATGTCAGTGAGCTTTACAACGTCAGGGATAGCGGGGATAAGGGTAGATTTACCGTTATCGTCCTTGATGGAGTAAACGTCATTAGCGCCTGTCTGGAGGACATCGTCGAGAACGCCGTAGACAAGCCCGGAGTCTGCATCTTTGACAGTAAGACCGATAAGGTCTTGAATGAAGAAAACGCCGTCATCGAGAACGAGGTCATCACGGTTGAGGAAAAGCACGCAGTTTCTGAGCTTTTCGGCAGCTTCGGGTGAGTCATAGCCTTGAAGCTTTGCGATGACGATATTTTTCTGAACTCTTGAGTGAAGGATATTAACAGGGGAATAATTTTTGCCGATATACAGAGTATCGAAAGAAGCAAGTATTTCTGGTGAGTCGCACATGGGAAGAATTTTCAATTCGCCCTTGATGCCGTGAACGCCGACGATTTTACCGGCCTCGAGGAATTTTTTTTTAGAGAGGTCATTATTCATAAGAAGAATCTCCTTGTAAGGGAATGGAATCGGAATTGCAGGATTTTTGTAAAGAGAAAGGGCAGCCGCAGAAATTCTGGCGATAGAGGTTATAGAAAGCCGAGAGTTGAATAGAGCGTTTGTAGCCGTTATTTTTTTTAAAATCGGAGAAAAGGTAAGGGATGCCGACATTCTGAGAAAGCTGACCGCCGCATGAGTTAATGAAAGCGGAGTCCTTGTGTGGGCTGATAGTGAGAGTAGTAGTAAAGAAGTCTGAACCGAGAGAAGCGGCAGCATCGGCAGTTTTTGACAGACGCAGTGCGATACATTTTCTGCAGCGCAGACCACGTTCCGGGCAGTTTTCGAGACCATCAGCTATACTGAGGAAATCGTTCTGGTTATAATCAGCGTGAAGAAACGATACTTTATTTTGAAGCGGCATTGACGAGACGAGACGTTGAAGTTCAGAGAGTCTTAGTTCATATTCGTGTTGAGGGATAATATTGGGGTTGTAGAAGAATAGAGTGATATTGAAATAAGAAGAAAGGTATTCGAGAACATAGCTTGAGCATGGAGCACAGCAGGCGTGCAGAAGCAGAGAAGGGGTCTTGCCTGAAGCTGAAACAGAGCGTAGTGTATTTTCGAGAACGAAGCGGTAGTTAGTAATGGGAGGATTAGGCATATAGCGTCATTCCTCCAGACCTTTTAGAGCTTTGAGCTCGTCACGGTTGACCTTGATTTCGGCGTCGTGAATAAGTTTGACATCGGAGCGGTCAGCGATAACAGGAACGTCAGTTTTTTCTGGCATAATTTTAAGTTTGCCTGTAATGAGGTTAGCCTCGATGACTCTGCCCTTTACGTCGTCAGCGAGAGAAACGATAGCGCCGACTTTAGGGGTAATTCTGAGTAGCTCCTCATAAGCCGCCTGTTCGTTTTTGAGACAGCACATAAGACGGCCGCAGGTGCCTGAGATTTTGGTAGGGTTAAGAGAAAGGCCTTGTTCCTTAGCCATTTTGATAGAAACTGGCTGAAATTCGCCCATATAGCTTTTGCAGCAGAATTCTCTGCCGCAAATTCCGAGACCGCCGAGAATTTTGGCTTCATCACGGACGCCAATCTGACGCAGTTCGATACGGGTTCTGAAGATAGCGGCGAGGTCTTTAACGAGTTCACGGAAATCGACTCTGTTTTCAGAGGTAAAGTAGAAAAGGAGTTTATTGTTATCGAAAGTGCATTCAACGTCGATAAGGTGCATATTGAGTTTTCGGAAAGCGATTTTCTGTTCGCAGATTTTGAAAGCGTCTTTTTCCTTGGCGGAATTTTTTTCGAGGGTACGCATATCGTCTTTAGTGGCGAGTCTGATGATAGGTTTAAGTGAAGCGGTGAAAGAGTTGTCGTCGATAAAGCGGTTAGGGATGACGACGTCGCCGCATTCTACGCCTCTGACGGTTTCGACGATAGCCTTGTCGCCGATAGAAGCGGAAATTTTACCTGGTGCGAAGTAATAGATTTTACCAACGCTTTTGAAGCGTATGCCAACAATTTCAATCATAAAAGTCTCCATAAAAGGTTAAATCAGCCGCAGATAGCGGCGATATCGGATGAAAGAGCGGATAGAGTGAGAGAGATATTTGAATTAGCCTCGATAGCAGCCCAGCACTTGTTGACGGCGAGGTGAATGCAGATAATTTGTCTTGCCGACAGAAAAGAAGCAAGTGAGGCAGAGCCTGATGGGAAGCAGCCAATGAGGGGGATAGAGCGGGAATTTTGTTGAGAAGAAAGAATAACGGCAGCGTCCCGCAAGAGGGAGTCGAGTAAAGAAAGAGCGTCCTTGACGTCATAGCGTTCTTTACCGAGTTTAAAGAGGTTGACAGCGAGAGCATACTCATCATGATTAATTATACTATTAGTAAGAGCTTTTGTCAAATCCACACGCAGTCGGATATCGGGGTTAAAAATGTAGTCGAGGCATCTGCCGATGTTGCCGTGGAAGCAGCTTACAGCGGAGTCGATGTCATTCTGAGGAAGGTTTTTTGCAGTGAGTGCGTCACGGCAAAGGTTTTCAGAGCATTCGCATACGCCGAAGCAGGCACAACGGGAGATAATGGTAGGCAGAAAGTCGTTTTTTGAGAGTGAGGTGAAGATAAAGAAAGTAAAAGCAGGAGGTTCCTCGATAATTTTGAGGAGAGTATTCTGAGTTCGCACGTCCATATTGTGGCAGTCTGGGAAGAAGTAGACTTTTCTGTCGCCATTATTGGGGGAAATTATAGCATCTGAGCAGACAAGCTTAGCGGTATCAACAGAGAAACCGCCGAGCTTGCCGCTTTTTGGAGGAAGAATGAAATCTGGGTGAACATTGTCGTCGAAATTTCTGCAAGATTTGCAAGAGTTGCAAGGTTTGCCGTCGGGGAGAGGGTTGTAGCAAAGCAGAGCTTTGGCGTAGTAACGTGCGATAGTTTTTCTGCCTGAGCCTTTTACGCCGAAGAAAAGAACGCTGTTGGCGGTTCTGCCCGAAGCGATCATATTTTCGAGAGATGAGAGCAGTGCGGAGTTGCCGAAAATAGGAGTATTCATATAGTATTACACCTTTTCGAAGCGTTCGATGTCAGTAACGAAGATAGTAGCGCCGCCGACCTGAACCTCCATAGGGAACGAGCCGAAAGTTTCGGTAGATAGGAACGGAACGGAGTTCTGAACGACTTCAGAGCGTTTGTGAGATTTTTCGGAGATAAGTCTGATAACGACATCGACTTTAGCGTCCTCCGTGCATATAAGGAAAGTAGTGTTGCCGGCACTGAGAAAGCCGCCTGTAGAAGCGAGTTTAGTAGCGAAGAAACCGTTTTTGATGAGTGTTTTTGCGACAGACTGAGAATCGTCACCGTTAACGACAGCGAAAATAAGTTTCAATAGAATCAGCTCCTTGTAAAGTAAAAATGTGGGTAATTCTGAAAACAACTTTAGAGAAAAAGCAGTTTTAGAAGCACCATATATTAAAATGAAGCAAACGAAAAAATCATACACAATTATTTTACCACATTTACGGAATTAATGCTATACTTTTTGAAAATAAAAGCAAAAAATAAAACCGCTCTTAAATGAGCGGTTTTGATTAGTATAGAAAAGGAGTTAATTATCGGAATCCTTTCGTTTTGCCTCACTTATGACTTCAGCAATAAGTTTTTTAGCAGCATCTTCATTGCCGTTTTCAAGCAAGGCTTGAATTGAGAGTAATAAAGTAAGAAGTTCGAGTCTTGCCATAAATATTTTCTCCTTTAATAGAAATTCATCTTAAAATAAGTATAACATAATTATAATGTAATGTCAAGAATTATTTTACCACATTTACGGAATTAATGCCATACTTTTTAAAAATAAAAACGGATTCCTGAGAAATTATTTCGCCGCTGACGGCGATAGGTACAGCAGGAGGGCAAGGAACGTCAACGGAGGCACAGATTCTGCCGACGGAGCTTTCAACATTAACGGTTTCATATGTTGAAAAAGTGGCATCACGGATGCTCATAGCAGTTTTTAGCACAGGAACGGAAAACTTTTGCGAAGAAGGTTTAACGTGAGGCAAAGTGTTGACGGTAAAGCGTAAAGCGGAGCGTAGGGTAAAGAAGTCATTATCTGAGCAAATTGGAGACATAAGGAGAATAACGATATCGTCGTCAGCGTATTCGCATTCGACAGAGAGCTTGCGTAGGGATTGAGCGAAAGCTAAGCCGTTGAAGCCTGAAAGAGCGGCACATATAGTGATGTGGAAAGGTTCTGAGTCGGCGAAAATGAGTGAGTCTGAGAGGTCGTCTTTGAGTTGAGTGATAAGAGGGATGCAGTGATTTATGTCATCGCAGATATGGAAAGCGAGGTAATCGTTGCAGAGGTCGAGGGAGATGAGAGAGAGGTATGAGGGGCTTGTAGAAGCGAAAAGTGACATATTTTGTTTAATGAGAGGAGCGAAGCGTTTTTGAGAGGTGTGAACGTAAGCCGAGCCGGTGAGTGCAGGAAGCATTTTGTGTGCTGAGTCGCAGCAGAGGTCAGCACCGAGGTTAATCGGGTGAAGTGATGGCTGAAAGAAAGCCAGATGAGCACCGTGAGCGTTGTCGACGATAAGAGGAGCGTTATATTTGTGGCAGAGCTTTGCAAAAGCAGGAATATCGGCGATTTTTCCGGTGTAATCGGGAGAAGTGATGTAAATACAGGAGTTTGGGTGAAGAAGCAGGAGTTTTTCAGCATCGTTTGTTGAGAAGTCAGCAGAAAGGAGGTTTGAAGAAGCCGAAGGAAAGAGCCAGAAAACGTCGAGACCGAGCAGAGCGGCAGCGTTTATGAAAGCTCTGTGGACGTTTCTTGCGGCGATAATAGAGCGGTTATCGAGTTTCATAAGAGCGAGCATAGTCTGAATGCCGAGAGTAGAGCCGGAAGTTGAGAAGCAGGAGTAAGCGCAGTGGAAGAGAGAAGAAGCGGCAGCTTCGCTCTGAGCGATAATGCCGTCGGCGTGGAAAAGAGAGTCAGCGCCGAAGATTTCGGTTATATCGAGAGAAAATAGAGGAGAAAGAAAAGGGTAGCCGCAGTTTTTGCCTTTATGACCGGGCATATGGCAGCGCAGGGAGTCTGAGTCCGAGTAATGAGAAACGAAGTCGAAGATAGGAGTATACATAGATTAAGCCGCCTTTCTGAGGAAAAATCAGATAATATATTTAAGGATACGAAAGAGTTTGTATCTTGCCCGTTTCATAGTAATAGAGACAGATGGGACGGAGAGGTTGAGAGAAGAAGCAATCTGAGGAAGAGTAAGTCCCTGAAAATAGTATAGCATAATAATCTGACTTTGTCTTGGAGTAAGTTCATTTTTTATTATATCGAGGAGAATTTTTTTAATGCGTGTGACAGAGGAGTCGGCTTGAGGTGAGTCGAGGAGGTTGCGAAGGTCAGAGTCGACGTCAGCGAAGGAGGGGTTAATGCGAATTCTTCTTGGCATATTTATCCCTCCAGTTGATGTAGGATTGGAGAGTGGAGACGATATCGGAGATTTCGTCGTGTTCCTTGTAGAGGAGGCGAATGCGGTCAGAGAGTTCAAGAGCCTGAGTGGAGTCGGAAAGGCCCTGAGATTTAAGGAGAGAAAGCTGATGAGAGAGGAAATGGATACGTGCTTCGATTTTGTAAGAGCTTTCGAGATAGATGTTAAGTAAATTTTTCATAGCAGAAATACCTCCGAAGAAAAAGAAGTGAGGGAGAAAAAATGGTATGAAAAGCCGTAAAGGAGTCCGAAAGCGGTTGCGGTCAAACGGACGAGCGGCGGCAGCGTGAACAGATGTTCGATTCCTTGAGTAATATTATAGAACGTTTGTTCTTAAAAGTCAAGAGATTTATAAAATTTTTTTAAATATTTTTTCCCAACAATCCCCTATTGCCCTTATGTCGCCAATATTCTAAAATTTTTACTTAGTGTAAAATAATAGTAGGCAGAGAGAAAAAAAAAGAGAGCAGCTGAAAAACAGTTGCTCTCAAGGTCACAAAGTGCTACAATGTAGTTGTGGAAAAACA
>JALCDN010000050.1 GCA_022641595.1 Ruminococcus sp.
CTTCAAAAAGGAGCTTCAAAAGGGGCTCCAAAAATGCATAGAAAGAGCTTCACATACCATTCGTTATGCAACAATTACTGCTGAAACGGGCTATGTACTTTTTCGAGCCCCTTTTATGCACTTTTTACTTGACAAACACACTAATAAATATACCCGAAGTCATACATTTGGCTTCGGGTATTACTTTTTATAAGATATAACTATTTTGACAAATCAAGTTTTCTTACTGTATCACGCACTTTAAGAACATATGACGGTGAAACAGACAATTCATCTATTCCCATTCGCATAAACGTTTCCGTAAGTGTTGTATCTGCCGCAAGTTCACCGCATATTCCTATCCAGGTTCCGTTCTTGTGAGCATTCTGAGCAGACATCTCTATCAGACGAAGCACAGCCTCATGGTGCGTATCACAAAATTCTTCAATCTTACTGTTCTGTCTGTCACAAGCAAGAGTATATTGAGTAAGGTCATTTGTGCCAATGCTGAAAAAGTCTACAAGTGGTGCAAGACGGTCACTTATAATTGCTGCGGCAGGTGTTTCAATCATAATTCCAAGTTCTATTTCATCTGAGTAATCAATATTTTCATTTTTAAGTTCATTCTTAACAGTTCCACATATATCAATAATACGTTCAACCTCTGATACACTTGTTATCATTGGAAACATTATTCCGAGTTTACCATAAACTGAAGCTCTGTACAATGCTCTGAGCTGCGTTTTGAATATTTCAGGACGTGTAAGACAAATTCTTATTGCTCTCATTCCAAGAGCAGGATTCTCCTCTTTTTCAAGTCCAAAATAGTCAACCTGCTTGTCAGCACCTATATCAAGAGTTCTGATAATTACCGTTTTTCCTGCCATACTTTCGATTACTTTTTTATATGCGGAAAACTGTTGCTCCTCAGTCGGAAAATTTTCATTTTCAAGGTACAGAAACTCACTTCTGAATAATCCTATTCCTCCGGCATCATTCAGCAGTACAGAGCCGATATTTTCGACTCCGCCTATATTAGCAAATATATTTATCTTCTTTCCATCAATCGTTACATTTTCTTTGCCCTTTAGTTCCTGAAGAAGCTTTTTCTTTTCCTCATCAGCTTTCTTTTTTGCGACCATTTCTGTTTCTGTTTTTTCATCAGGTTCAACAAATATCTCTCCTGTATATCCATCAACGATAAGCTTTTCTCCGTCTTTAAGTGAACTTAAAAACTCGGTTCCGGCACCGATTACTGCCGGTATATTCATATTTCTTGCAAGAATTGCGGTATGAGAATTTGATGAACCTGCTGATGTAACAAATGCCATAACCTTTTCTTTGTCAAGAAGTACTGTCTCGCTTGGTGCAAGGTCATCGGCACAAACTATTGTTTTCTCTGAAATTTCGTTTGTTTCAGATTTTTCCGAAACCATATTCTTTATTATACGGTTTGATATATCTTTGACATCTGCGGCTCTTGCCTGCATATACGAGTCTTCAGTTGACCTGAACATTTCAGCAAAATTATCTGATGTTACTGCAACTGCATATTCAGCATTTACAAGCTGAGTTTCAATTATATTCTTTACTGATTCATTGTAATCATCGTCTTCTATCATCATCATATGAATTTCGAAAATCTGAGCGTTGGACTCCCCTACTTCTCTGAGTGCCTTATCATGTATTTTCTCAAGCTGAGTCAATGAAATTGTTTTTGCATTTTCAAATCTCGAAATTTCATTTTGTGTATCAGTAATCCTGTTCCTTCTGACAGATACTTCCTGTCTTTTGAAAATTGAAGCTTTTCCTATTGCAATTGCACCATAAACGCCTTTTCCAACGTATTTTCTCATATTTCATACCTCCGATACAAAAGGATACGGCAGCAGCGGTTCTGACTGAAACACAGTCAATTGCTGCTGCCATACCTTTACTTGATTATTCTCCGAATCCACTTTCAAACATTGCTGCTGCCTCATCAAGAACTGCCTGCTCATCTTCACCATCACAAGCTATCTCAACTGTACAGCCGTATTTGATACAAGCTGCCATAAGCTGCATTACAGCCTTTCCGTTTACGCTTTTACCATTTGCGTTGAGTGTAACCTTGCAGTCTTTATGTGCTGCCATAGCTTTTGCGAAAACTCCTGCCGGTCTCATATGAAGTCCCTGTGCATTTATAACTTTTACTGTTTTTGATACCATAATTTTTCTCTCCTTTAATATTAATAGTTTATAATTAATTACGTTTTATCAGTCGTTGCTTTGACTTTCTTTTTTAGAACCGCAAGCATCAGCATTCCAACTACTGAGCCTACTGCAAGTGAAAGAAGGTAAAGTGGCCAGTTTCCTACAACTGCAAATACGAATATTCCACCGTGAGGTGCCATAAGTGTGCAATTGAATGCCATTGAAAGTCCACCGGCAGTTGCTGCACCTACTATACATGACGGTATTACTCTGAGTGGGTCTGCTGCTGCATATGGTATCGCACCTTCTGTGATGAAACTTAGTCCCATAAGATAGTTTACAGCTCCGTTTTTCTTTTCTTCTTCTGTCCATCTGCTTTTGAAAAACGTTGTTGAAAGTGCAATTGCTATTGGCGGTACCATTCCGCCTATCATAACTGCTGCCATTATATCATAGCTACCGGAAGCTATTGCTGCTGTTCCGAAAACATATGCTGCCTTATTGAAAGGTCCGCCCATATCTATTGACATCATTCCGCCAAGGATACAACCAAGAATTATTTTACTGCTTCCGCCCATGTCATTAAGGAAATTTGAAAGTCCTGTATTTATCATTCCCATAAATGGATTTACTGCACACATTATTATTGCTATTGCACCAAGTCCTGCAAGAGGATATATAAGAACCGGTTTTATGCCGTTCAAAGCTTTAGGCATTCTATCGCACAGCTTTTCTATCATAAGCATTACGAATCCGCCTACAAAACCTGCAAATAATGCTCCGAGAAATCCTGAAGGTATATCCCCGCTGATTTTTGCAAATGTTGAACCTGTTGTTGCAAGGTAGCCGCCTACAAGTCCTACAAGGAAGCCCGGTCTGTCCGCAATACTCTTACCTATATATGCTGCAAGCACAGGTATCATAAAGCTAAACGCATAGCCTCCGATAGATTTAAAGAATGCCGCTGCCGCTGTGTGTGTTCCAAAACCTGAATCCTGTGGTGCTCCGGAAATTGTATCAATAAGAAAAGCAATTGCTATAAAAATACCGCCTGCTACTGTAAATGGCAACATATTTGAAACACCGTTCATAAGATGCTTATACAATTTTCTTCCAAAGCTTTCGTCAGATGAGCTGTCGTCCGAAGCCTTTGCTCCTTCATGATGATAAACAGGAGCATCTCCTGATTCGATTTTTTTAATCAGTTCATCTGGAATTTTAATTCCGTCCGAAACCTTTGTACGAATCACTTTTTTACCATCAAATCTTGACATTTCAACAGTTTTATCGGCTGCAACTATTATTCCGTCACAATTCTTTATTTCTTCCTTTGTAAGAACGTTTTTTGCACCGCCTGAGCCATTTGTTTCAACCTTTATTGTTATACCAAGCTTTTTACCTGATTTCTCAAGTGCCTCAGCAGCCATATAGGTATGTGCAATTCCGGTTGGACAAGCCGTTACAGCAAGAACCTTATAACCTGAATCTGATTTTTTAACAGCAGTTGTTTCATCAGGATATTTTTCCTTTTCCTTGTTGTCAATAATTTTCAGGAAAGTATCTTTATCCTTTGCATTCATAAGATTTAGACGGAACTCCTCATCCATAAGAATTGTCATAAGTCTTGAAAGAACTTCAAGATGCACATCACCATCATTTGGTGCTGCTATCATAAACAAAAGATTTGAGGGTTCATCGTCCATTGCTTCATAATCAACACCATTAGGGACTGTTATTGCCGCAAGTGACGGCGAAGATACTGCTGTGCTTTTTGCATGAGGAATTGCTATTCCGTCTCCTACAGCAGTCGAACCTAATTCTTCTCTTGCAAGGATTCCTTTTTTGTACATATCCTTATCTTTGATTTTTCCGCCTTTTACCTGAAGCTCTACAAGAAGGTCGATTGCTTCTGACTTGTTTTTAGGAGTTGCGCCAAGGGTTATACTTTGTTTGCTAAGTAAATCGATTATACGCATAGTAATTCCTCCCACATTCAATTTTTCTCAAGTTGCTTCAGCAACTCATATATTTCATCGTGCTTTGCAAGTCCTTCAGAAAATGCGGTTGCACCACCGGAAGCTGTTCCAAGATGAAGTGCTTTTTCGTAATCTCCACTCATGGCCCCTGCAATAAATCCTGCAACCATTGAATCTCCGGCACCTACAGAATTTTTGACTTTTCCGCTGCAAACTCCGCACGAATGTACTTCATCGTTCTCGTCAACAAGTACAGCTCCGTCACCTGCCATTGAAATCAGAACATTTCTTGCTCCCATTTCTCTTAGTCTGAATGCATACTTTACGATTTCGTCCTTATCGTTAAGCGTAACGCCAAACATTTCGCCAAGCTCATGATTATTAGGCTTTATAAGGAACGGCTTATATTTCAAAACGTTCATAAGCAGCTCCTTTGTTGCATCTACAACTGCACGAACATTTCTGCCTGACAACTCTGCAAGTATTCTCTCATAAATGTCCGGAGGCAGAGTATTCGGAACACTTCCTGCAAGAACAATTGTATCCCCGCTTTCAAGAAAGCTGAGTTTCTCGAAAAGCATCTCTATTGCATTTTCGGAAATCTGTGGACCTTGTCCGTTAAGCTCAGTTTCACTTCCTGATTTTATTTTCACATTAATTCTGGAAAAGCCTTTTTCAAGGTGTATAAAATCAGCCTCAATGCCACGCTCCGTAACACCTTTTTCTATTGCATCTCCTGTAAATCCGGCAACAAATCCGAGTGCCTTTGATTTTATTCCAAGCTCATTAAGGACAAATGAAACATTGATTCCTTTACCGCCAAAATAAATCTCCTCATTTCCCGAACGATTCACACAACCAACCTGCATCTTTGGTATATGAACAATATAGTCAATTGCTGGGTTAAATGTTACCGTATAAATCATTCAAACTACCTCCTTTATTGAAGTTTTACCAAAATATTTTTTATCTGGAACTCTGTCTGTAATTATTTCAGCCTTTTTAAGTTCGGCAAATGTTACCGATGAGATTTTATCAAATTTGGAGTGATCTGCAAGAACATATGACTTCATACTTCTGCTGATTGCCGCAGTTTTTACTCCTGCTTCATTTTTGTCCGGTGTTGAAAAACCTCCTGAAACTGATATTCCGTTTACACCTAAAAAGCATTTAGTAAAATTGTACTTCTGTATCCCGAGAACACATTCAGCACCAACTATTGCTTCCGTAGCGGTCTTGACTTCTCCTCCCGTTATATAGACCTTGAAATTTTTCTGTGCAAGTTTTTTTGCGTGAATAAAGCCGTTTGTTACAAATGAAACTCGTTTTGGCAAAATGTAGTCAATCATTTTTTCCGTTGTAGTACCCGCATCAATGAAAACAAAATCGTCATCCTCAATCAGAGAAGCCGCATATTTTGCAACAGCATCTTTTTCTTCAACGAAAAGCTTTGATTTCTCCTCAACATTATTTTCTGTTTGAGTAAAACTCTCGTTTAAAGCAATCGCACCACCATGCACCTTTACCAGCATTCCCTTATCTGCAAGTAAATTAAGATCTCTTCTTATGGTTGACTCAGATGTATCAAGTAATACACAAAGCTCGCTCAATTTTACACTTTTCTGCTGATTGACTGCTTCAATAATCTTTGCAAATCGTTCTTCCGCAAACATATGCAACACCTCTTTGATTGAATATGAACTGTTATGACTGTTTCTGCTATCATAATATCACACAATTCTTCAAAAATCAATCATTTTCTTTCAAAAAAAGAAACTTTGTATATATGCACATTTTTTATATCTATTTTCTATGCAGTTTTAACAATTAACAAACTATACTGCATCTATAAAAAATAAAAGCCAATGCATATCTGCATTGGCTTTTCCAGCTTATTTAGGTAACACTACTGAATTTTTAAATTTGACGTTGTAATCTGAGTATCATATGTCGTATCCTGATAAGGGTAATCATCAGAATTATCTGCCCCACCACTATAATCCGGTATTGAACTTCCCGATGAAGAATAGATTGAACTTGCTATTGATTGTGCGAACATTTGTGCATCATTGCTGTTGAAACCGACTTTCTGAATTACTGAAGATGCAAACTTAATAAAATCTGCTTCAGAAACATATTTTGAAAAATCTACACTTGATTTAGGGTCAATCATAAATGCTTCATCAGCATTCGGAGCTGTTGCTTCGCCGTTCTCATCAGATGAGAATGTAAGATTAATATTTCCGTAGTTTACATCGTTTACGTTTATATCAAAATTAAGTTCCTGTGATTTTCCATCAGTTGAAAGTTTAAATGAAAAAGGTGAAACGTCAGGAATTACAACAGTTACATCACCGTTTACATAGCATTTCTTAGCATCAACGATTTCAAAATTTTTAAATTCAACAGTATATTCTTTCTTTTCGGTTGAATCATTGTCTTCATCGTCAGAATATGAAGGAGTATTGACTGTTATATCAATTTCACCGTTATAGACATCTTTTTTATCTTCTTTTGCATTAAGGACTGCACCAAAAGCTGTGTCGTCAACATCAACGTTAAGTTTACCGCAGACCTTGTCATCTTCCTTGCCTATCATATAACTAACCTGTTGATTTTCGCCGTCTTCATCGAAGTTGCAGGAATAGCCTCTTATCTGTCCCTTTGCATCGACATATGTGAGAATTTCGCCTTTTGCATCTTCCGCATCATTGGAATTCTTAATTTCGTCAAGTGCATCGCTGAGTGCGGAGTCATATTCATCAGCAGTACAAGCTTTGAGTTTTTCTGTAACAAGCTGCTTTATGAAATCATCTTTTGAAATTGCATTGATATAATTTGTAGCCAACTTTTCTGCAAGTTTCTTATCAACGTCAACTGTAAGTACAGTATATTCGGTTTCAATGTCACCGATTTCGACTTTTTCCTTCTTTTCGAGTTCAACGTCTTCAACCGTGTTGTACCATATAGCTGAATACTTTGTAAGAAGCTTTTCCATATCCTCCTGCGAAAGATATTCGGCAGGATTTTTGAAGATATCCATCATTTTTGCATATGTACCGTCACTTGATGCTTCTCCCATTGCTTTTTCCATATCAAGACCAACATATTTTTCGGAAAGCTCAGGAATACGCATAAAATATGTAAGCGCCGTCATATCACTAACTGCTTCAAATGACATAAGCTTATCGCCGTTAAGAGCAGCGTAAATCGACTCATTGCTGACACCTTTGCTCATTGAAGAATTGAGACCAAGTGTAATATCTTTTATATTTTTTATAATGTCGACATATTGCTGCTGACCCGACTGCTGTGCGCTATTTGCATAATCTGCACCGAAAACACTTGACAAAAGCAATTCCTTGACATCATCTGTTGCCGTATATTTAAGTTCCATATTTTGTGAGACACTCTTTTTTGCGTCAGGGCCCATATATGAAAGTGCTTCGCCATAAGCTTCAGACAATTTCTTGATTGAAGTTTTGCTATTTTCCTCATTTACCCACGAGTAGTACTCATCAGGTGAAAGGGTAGCAAGTTTTACCTGATTTTTAACATAATCCGAAGTATTATATGCAATAGCTGTTCCACCTGCACCTACTGCAACAACACCGGCAACAACTGCCGCAATTACAGGACCTTTTTTGTGTTTTGTTACAGTCTCAACACCTGATACAGTTTCAGCACTCTGTATTTCCGGAGAAGATGCGGCGTTATCTGTTTCGTTTACCTGACTGTTTTCATTCTTGTTTAATTCATCAAAATCTGACATAAAAATAATCCTCCCGTTAATCCCATAAAAAAATTATATGATTTGCATTTTTATAATATCATGTTTTCTCTTAAAAGTCAACAATTACAGACATTTTTTGATTATCTGTAATAATTTGTTAATAATTATTCAAAAGTGCTCTGAATAATTATTAAAATATGGTTATAATATAGATATGTTCCGATGGAGCAATAATATTTAAAGGAGTATGAAAAATGGAAAATATGAAAAAGAACTCAAATATCAAGTGCTCAGTTGCTCAGTGCAAATACAACATGGTAAGTGAAGACTACTGCTGCCTCGACTGCATTTCTGTTGGTACTCACGAACAGAATCCAACCGTTCCTGAATGCACAGACTGCAATTCATTTGTTAAGCGTACAGGCTGCGGATGCTAATTGTTGCCCGGTGCATTCCGGGCATTACATATTAAATCGTCATTAATATCTGCAAAGGCATATATCTAATTATAGCCTTCTGCTACAGTTTCTCAGTATAAATCAACGAAAAATATTAAAATCCTATTAAATTTGCAAAAATGCTTGAAAATTTTTTTTAAATAGGTTATAATATTATTGAACTATAATACTTCAATTGGATTTTATATGTCATTGATTGGTGATACGATATCTACTATTTAGGAGGCTGATTTATATGTTTGATAAAACTATGACATTTTCAGTTAATGAAGATAAAGAAAGTGAACTCAAAAAAAACCTCACTATCATTTATGATGCCCTTACTCAAAAAGGTTACAACCCTGTCAATCAGATCGTAGGTTATATTCTTTCCGAAGATCCAACATACATAACCACATATAACAATGCCAGAAGCTTGATAAGACACATTGATCGTGACGAACTTCTTCAGGCTCTCGTACGTTCTTACCTTCATCAGTAATCATCTTTACCTTTGCTCAATCATACTGGTTACATCTTAAACAAATTTTTATAAAAGCGGTATATTTTTATGCCGCTTTTATATTTTTCTCTTCAAGGCGCCTATAAAAACCTATTTTAGAGGTGCCCTTTATAAAGAAACTTTTAGAGATGTCACTCAGAACTCATTCTCATTTATTTACTTTGATATTTTTGCTCCTGGTGGCTATAATATTATTGCAGCACAAAGCTGCAATAATATTTAAGGAATATTAAAATATGAAAAAAATTGCTCTGGCTGCTGCTATGGCAGCTACAATTTGCTTTAACAGCTTTGCTGCAACTGCGGCAGATTCGACTAAACACGGATACGGTCAGGGCAATGCCGTAAACAACCTGAACCAACCAATAGGTGCTGTAGATTTCACCTCACAATACAGCGGTTATGATGCCTACGCTGTATCAGGTGATAAAAAGCGCATCATTTTAACGTTCGACCAAGGTTATGAAAACGGCTACACTGATGATATCCTCGACACACTTAAAGAAAAAAATGTCAAGGCAATATTTTTCCTCACAGGAGATTATGCACGCAAAGAAAAAAGTCTCGTTACAAGAATGATAGCCGATGGGCATATGCTCGGAAATCACGGCTGGAAACACGCAAGTCTTCCTACACTTAACGATTCACAGGCAAAAGACGAGATTATGTCACTGCATCAATATATGCTAGATGAGTATGACTACGAAATGCAGTATTTTCGCTGTCCATGCGGTGAATATTCAGAAAGTGCACTTGAAACACTTCAAAGACTCGGCTATAAAACTATTTTCTGGAGCTACGCTTATGTTGACTGGAAAACAGATTGTCAGCCTTCTGCTGATGAGGGTTTCCAAAAGCTTACGCAATCTGCTCACGGCGGCGAGATTCTTCTTCTTCACTCAGTATCTGCCACAAACGCTGAAATCTTAGGCGATGTTATCGACAATTTCAGACAACAGGGCTTTACTGTTTAACTTTAAACTTTTGCAGAGACCGCTTTCGGTCTCTGCTTTATTTTTCACAGTAATTGCAAAATTCTCTGATTTTATTTCTATTTAAGTTTACTCCGCTCTTGAAATTATCACATATATTCTCCTCAAGCTTATCAGTAAGCACCCACTTGTAATCACAATGTTCTGCACTAAGTTCTATGCAATCAGTATCGGTTATGCAGAAATAACATATAATTATTACCTGCTTAACGGGACTTGTCATAAATGTATCGGCATAAGCAATATCACATATTCTTACATCAAGACCTGTTTCTTCGTAAACTTCACGCTTGAGAGCATTTTCAGGACTTTCACCGAAATCTATTTTTCCTCCTGGAAACTCCCAGTCTCCGGATCCTGACGTATCCTCCTCCGAACGTTTTACAATAAGAAGTCTGCCTTTACAATATATTATTCCTTTAACTGCTGTGATGATATTACTCATTTAATTAGTACCTCCGTTTTTAGCTTGTCAATTGGACGGTGACGAAGTCGAAGCCGCTGTTGTTTGTTCCTGTGAAGCTCCATCAACTCCGACGTCTATAAGCAAATCGTTTTCACCTGAAACTTTTGGAAGTTCTCCGTTCCATTTTGTTATCTTCTCATATTGCAGCACTTTCGATGATAATGACTGCTCCAACAATTTATTTGCATCAGCCTGAGCCTGTGCCTCTGCAAGAATTGCTTTTGCTTCGGCATCTGCAGCAATAACCTTTTTCTCTGCCTCTGCATTAGCTACAACTATAGCCTGCTGCTGTTCGGTTTTTGTTTTTATGAGATTCTGTTCAGCAACCTGTTTTGCTTCAATTGCAGTATTAAATTCCTGTGAAAAGTCAAAATTTACGATATTGAATTTTTCTATGTAAATTCCGTATTCATTGAGCTTTTCATCAAGTGAAGTTTTTATTTCATCGCCGACAACATTTCTTTCAGTTATCAGCTGTTCAGCAGTATATTTTGCGGTAGCTGATTTCATACACTCCTGTACAACCGAGGCTATCAAAACCGTCTTGTAATCTGTACCTATGTTTTTATAGATTTTTGCACTGGCATCAGTACTTATTTTATAATTTACGGCAATTGTGCTGTTTACTGTCTGCAAATCCTTTGAAACTGCTGATGCAGCCGTTTCGTAAACCTGAATCTTGTTCGACATTACCTCAACATCCTGTACAAATGGAACTTTCAGATGGAAGCCCTCCTGAAGGACATTATCGGAAACCTTTCCGAGAGTCATAACAACTCCTGTATGTCCTGCCGGAATTACCTTAAAAGAACCGCAAGCAACACATAGTACTGCAATTCCTATTAAAATTTTCTTGATATGTTTCTTTGTTTTGGGGAAAGTTCCGTCGGGATTCATCTTTTCAAATTTTACACCTGGCATAATTTTACTCCTTAACATTTATATAGGGCACCTCTAAAAACTCCTTTTGAGAAAAAACAGCTATACACGGCATCTACTGTGTCAACCTCCCTCATAGTGCGACAGCACGCTTTCGGAAGGTTTCCTTGCAGCTGCCGCACATATCTGATTTTTCCTTAATCAAACGAGTTTTTAGAGGTGCCCTATAGTATTTTTTGATAACCTTATTGGTTTAAAACAGCATTCATTTCATTTTCCATGACAAATTTAAGGTATGCACTCCTGTAAGCTAAAAGCATAATAAATATTGCAGATTTCAGCTTTGCAGAATTTAATTTGACCTTTTCATTGCTTTCTGATATCTCAGCATCAATAAGCCTTTTCAGCAAATCGGGCTCAAAAGCACCTTTAATCTCAGCTTTGAAAATTATTTTGCATAGTATGTTATAAAGATTCTCATCAGTTATAATATCATCGCTCACATCTTCGACATCGCCATTGACATATTGCATAAGCTTTGCGATATCTTCAAGTCTCATTACACCTCTGAGCATATTTATAAGCAATATTCTTATAACCTGCTTATCGGAATATTTTTTTCCAACAGTTGTTGACACCCATCCACGCTTTATCCAGTTCTGAATTGTAGAACCCTCAAGCCCGGTAAGTTTTGAGAGCTGTGACAATGTAAGCCCGCCTGTAGCTTCTATTACAGGTGCCACAACTGAATATGCTGCAAGCTTTGCTTGTTCATTGTACCTTAAAGTTGTACCAGGTATTTTTTTGTTCATGTCATTTGCTCCTTTGTGATGATGCTATGATTATATCATAGGTTCATATGAACTTCAAGTTCTGCTGTAAGGCAATTTATTCCTAAAAGAATCTTTTATAGTAATTTTTTTATATTTATGTTCATATCTCTTATGTTTTCTCTTTTTTTCTGGCGATTTTACCATTAAATTATCTTCAAATAAAGTTTTTTCGGCAATAAACAAATTTTTTAAAGCGAATTTTCAAAATATCTTGCAATATTAAGAAAATAATGATATAATCTTGTTATGAGAGTTTCGGAAAGAATTTTCCTTAGCTCCATAAGCTGCTTTATGCAGTAATTTTATTAAGGAGGTTTTTTAACAATGGCGTTAAAAAATCAGTATTTAATCGATTTATTACAGACAGTCAAGAAGAGAAATCCAGGCGAACCTGAATTCATCCAGGCAGTTACTGAAGTTTTCGAAACTCTCCAGCCAGTTGTAGAAAAGAGACCTGACCTCGTTAAGGCAGGCGTTCTTGACAGACTCGTTGAGCCTGAAAGACAGATTATGTTCAGAGTTCCTTGGGTTGACGACAATGGCAACGTTCAGGTCAACAGAGGCTTCAGAGTTCAGTTTAACTCTGCTATCGGTCCTTACAAGGGCGGTATCCGTCTTCACCCTTCCGTTTACCTCGGTATCATCAAGTTCCTCGGCTTCGAACAGGTATTCAAGAACAGCCTTACTACACTCCCTATGGGCGGCGCTAAGGGCGGTTCAGACTTCGATCCTAAGGGCAAAAGCGATGCTGAAGTTATGCGTTTCTGCCAGAGCTTTATGACAGAACTTTGCAAGCACATCGGTGCTGACTGCGACGTTCCTGCAGGCGATATCGGTACAGGCGGAAGAGAAATCGGCTTTATGTTCGGTCAGTACAAGAGACTCAGAAATGAATTTACAGGCGTTCTTACAGGTAAGGGTCTCACTTACGGCGGTTCACTCGCAAGAACTGAAGCTACAGGTTACGGTCTTTGCTACTTCACTAAGGAAATGCTCGCTGCTAACGGCAAGAGCTTTGAAGGCAAAACTGTTGTTATCTCCGGTTCAGGCAACGTTGCTATCTATGCTACTGAAAAAGCTACTTCTTTCGGTGCTAAGGTTGTTGCTCTCTCTGACTCTAATGGTTATATTTATGATAAAAATGGTGTTGATCTTGCTTGCATCAAGCAGCTCAAGGAAGTTGAAAGAAAGAGAATCAAGGAATACATCTCTACTCATCCAACTGCTGAATACCACGAAGGTTGCTCAGGTATCTGGACTATTCCTTGTGATATTGCTCTTCCTTGCGCTACTCAGAACGAAATCAACAAGGAATCTGCTGAAGCACTCGTAAAGAACGGCTGCTTCGCTGTTGCTGAAGGTGCTAATATGCCTTCAACTCCTGAAGCTATCGAAGTTTACCTCAAAAATGGCCTCCTCTATGGTCCTGCTAAGGCTGCTAACGCAGGCGGCGTTGCTACTTCAGGTCTCGAAATGAGCCAGAACAGCGAAAGACTTTCATGGACTTTCGAAGAAGTCGACAAGAAGCTCCATGACATCATGGTAAGCATCTTCAAGGCTTGTGACAGTGCTGCTAAGGAATACGGTATGGCTGGAAACTATATGGCTGGTGCTAACATTGCTGGTTTCCTCAAGGTTGCTGAAGCTATGAAGGCTCAGGGTTGTGTCTGATTAATTTAAATAATTTTTCAACCAATCACATTCAAAATGCTTTTAATCTAAATTAAGTTATCAAAGGCTTGCATATCATGAGCTTATTTGCTCTATATGCAAGCCTTTTCTATTTTAGCCGCTTCATCGTGTTAATAAATATAATAAAAATTAAATAATATGGCAATTATTTTATTAGACTGTACAAAATCTCTATAATTAAGTTTTCCGATTTGTGAAAATAATATATTGAAATTTTTACGAAAATTGTGTATCATGTATATATAAGAACCTTTACACTATTACTTTTTTCAGAATATCTCTAAATGTTCTCAAAGAACGTACAAATAAAAGCTTTTAGGCTTTGCTATAGCAATGTAAAGCTTATTAGCTTAATAAAGCTTAAAAATATAAGTTATTAAAAGTATTTCCTAAACAAAAATGTTAACGGAGCTGTATATGAAAAAAAAGATTATTTCTGTGTGTGTGTTAATGTCCGCTATTGCAAGTTCTGCTGCATCTTGCAACTTTATAAAAGCTGATGATATTCTGTATTATGAAAGCAGTTCCTCGGATACTGTCGATTCATCACTGTCAGATTCTGTTTCTGACAGTAGTCCTGCACAACAATCAGACATCGACACAAACGATAACAATAATAAAGATACTTCTAACCAAATCTCAGATTCAGACAGCAGTCAGACAAATAATAGTGACAATCCAAAATCTTCAGACAGTAATGATGACAGTTCAAAAATGAGCTACGGTGAAACTGCTGTTTCAGCTAAATCAGGTCAGGCATATCTGGGTATTGTTGACGGTCAATGGTGGATTCAATACTGGGGAAAAACTGACGATGAAGGCTCTATGCTCTCATATAACGCAGGCGTTGCTTCAATAGACGGCAATGGTGAGTACTCTGTAAGTGTTACCGCAGATACCGTTGGTTTCCGTAAAGACGCTACCGGAACTGTAGACGGTCAGTATACTCCGGGCGGTCTTAATTTTCTTGCAGTCATAATAAACAATGGTGAAAAAGTATGCCCTAAAGCTATAATTACAATCAACAGCGTAAAGGTTAACGACAAAGATGTCAATCTCTCAGGCAAAGCCTACACAAGCACTGAAGACGGTTGCATCAGAGCAAATATATACAACCCATATGTTATGTCTCCATCAGGTGACGCAAGATGCATTGATGGCTTTCTATATAAAAACTATGACACTTCACTCCCTAAAATTTCTGATATAGACTCATACTCCCCTTCTATCGTAAATCCTGACGATTTCAACGAATGGACAACTGTTAAAGTGGATTTTACCGTTTCAGGTCTTGATTGATATGAATAAAAAGAAAAATGCCTCTTTAAAATATAAGCTTAGCGGAATATTCTCTGCGATGCTTATTCTTTCGCTGACGGCAGCTACAATTATACGCCCCAAAGGCTCAATTTCTTATCAGGAAAACAGAAATCTTGCCGATTTTCCTAAACTTACATTTAGCTCAATTTTTAACGGCTCTTTTATTAACAGTTTATCTGATTACTCTAAAGATCAGTTTGCTTTCCGAAGTAAATTTCTTAACCTTAATGCAGATATGTCATTTTACAACGGCGAACGAGTTGTAAACGATGTTTATATCACAAATAATATGCTGCTGAATGCCAAAAAACGTGAAAAAATTTCTGAATGGTCAAGTGCTTCAAAAATTAATGACTTTTCAAGCAACTGTGACAGTGCAGTTTATGTAATAGCAGCACCTTCTTCCGATGGTGTATATGCTGACAAACTCCCTAAACACCTAACGTCATATACTCAGAAGTCTATGATTGATGACTTTTACTCTGAACTTGACAACAACATCAAGAGAATTGATGCCTATAACGTTCTTAAAATGCTTAATGAAAACTATATCTACTACCGCAATGACTCAAAATGGACTTCATATGGTGCATACTGCGTTTACCGCACTGCTATTCAGAAATTAGGTTTCATTCCTATTGCATATGATAAGTATACTATTGAACACGTTACAAGTGATTTCAAAGGCGACCTCTACAATAAAAGCCAATATTCAACTGTGGAACCAGATATTCTCGATATTTATTATGATGTGGACGGCAGCAGCGTAATGAAAGTTTCAGCATATGACAAAAGCTGCATATCTCACGATGTCTCGCTTTATAACAGACAATTTGCAAAAACAAATTACCCGTACAGAATATACCCATCAGAAAGTAATGAAATTATAAAAATTAATACAAATGTCAAAAACGATAAGAAACTGCTGATAATTAAGGATTCTTATGCTAACTGCTTTATACCGTTTTTAATCCAGCATTACAGTCAGATTGCTGTTGTGCCAGAAAATTTTGATAGCAGAGCTTACTCTGACATAATCGACTTGTCTCAATATGGGCAGGTTTTGTTTTTAATAAATGCAGACAGACTATCACAAACAAACTGCTTATCAGTAATCAATAAGGAAGGATGATGAAAATATGTACACACCTAATGAAAACAGATATGACTCGATGATCTACAACAGATGTGGAAAAAGTGGATTGAAACTATCTGCTATCTCACTCGGAATATGGCAGAATTTCAGCTACGCTGACTCATTTTCTAATATGGAAAAAATGGTTCGCACCGCTTTTGACAGCGGCATTACTAGCATTGACGCCGCAAATAATTACGGTTACCCTTATAATGGCTCGGCTGAAGAAAACCTCGGTCGCATTCTCGACAACGGTCTGCGCCAATACAGAGATCAGCTCGTCATTTCTACAAAAGCAGGATACGAAATGTGGGACGGCCCTTACGGCGATAAAAACGGATCAAGAAAATATCTCACTGCAAGTCTTGACCAAAGTCTGAAACGTATGAAGCTTGACTACGTTGACATATTCTATCACCACGTTTTTGACCCTGACACCCCAGTTGAAGAAACTGCACTTGCCCTTGATAATGCCGTAAAGCAGGGAAAAGCTCTATATGTCGGAATTTCAAACTACAACAGCTGCCAGACAAAGGAAATTCTTAAAATTTTCAGAGAACTCAAAACTCCGTTCATTATCAATCAACCGTCTTATTCAATGCTCAACAGATGGATTGAAGACGATGGTCTTGACATCATGGCTGGTGAAGAAGGCTTTGGCCTAATTGTATTTTCTCCGCTGTCACAAGGTCTGCTCACTGATAAGTACCTCAAGGGTATTCCGGAAAAATCAAGAATTGCTAAAGGCACAACACAAATCGGCTCACAACTCAACGATAAAATGATAGCAAGATTAAATAAGCTAAATCAGATCGCTCTCGAAAGAGGTCAGAAGCTTTCACAAATGGCAGTTTCATGGATTTTAAGAAATGGTCGTGTTACTTCAGTTCTTGTAGGTGCAAGCAGTCCTGAACAGATTGTTGACAATATAAAAGCATTGAACAATATCTCTTTCTCAGATGATGAACTCTTGGCTATAGAAAATGCTCTGAAATAGCCTTTTGTACAATCATACTATCTGTGCAATAATTAAATAACATAATCAGTACGCTAATTTGGATATCTTATAAACTTATATTAAAATACCCTTGCTTTTTGTCTTAAAATGTAGTAAAATTATATCTGAAATGTTTTTTAGTATTTTTGAAAAGGAGCTTTTTTATGCCTATTAAATATGTTTTCGTTACCGGTGGCGTAGTTTCCGGTCTTGGTAAGGGTATTACTGCTGCTTCACTCGGTAGGCTTCTAAAAGCACGAGGTTACAGTGTTACTATTCAAAAGTTTGACCCGTATATTAACGTGGACCCTGGTACTATGAGTCCTTATCAGCACGGCGAAGTCTTCGTTACCGATGACGGTGCTGAAACCGACCTTGACCTCGGTCACTATGAGAGATTCGTTGACGAAAACCTATCAGTTAACTCTAATGTTACAACAGGTAAAATTTACTGGACTGTTCTTAACAAAGAACGCAGAGGCGATTACCTCGGCGGTACTGTTCAGGTTATCCCTCATATAACAAATGAAATCAAGGAACGTATTTATCGTGTCGGAAAACAGGCTTCAACTGACGTTGTCATTACCGAAATCGGCGGCACTGTCGGCGATATCGAAAGTACTCCTTTCCTTGAAGCTATACGTCAGTTCGTTGGCGAGGTAGGTCGTGAAAACGCTATGTATATCCACGTTACTCTCGTTCCGTTTATCGCCGGCTCAAACGAACTTAAATCAAAGCCTACTCAGCATTCTGTCAAGGAACTTCTTTCTATCGGTATACAGCCAAACGTTGTTGTTTGCCGTACTGAACTCGAAATTCCTAAGGATATGGCAGAAAAAATCAGCCTTTTCTGTAACGTCAGAAAAGAAGATATTATTCAGAATATGACAGCTCCATCACTCTATGAAGTTCCTCTTATGCTCGAAAATGAGGGTCTGGCTGATTCAGTTTGCCACCATCTTGGTCTTGAAAACAGAAAGCCTGACCTAACTGACTGGATCGCTATGGTTGAACGTCAGAAAAGTGCTAACAAAAACGTTACTATTGGTCTTGTCGGAAAATATGTTGCTCTGCCTGACGCATATCTCTCGGTAGCTGAAGCTCTTCGTCATGGCGGTATAAATAATGACGCAAATGTAGAAATACTTTGGATAAACTCTGAAGAAATCACAAAGGAGACTGCTGATTCTATGCTCTCTTCATGTGATGGCATTATAGTTCCAGGCGGCTTTGGCGAC
>JALCDN010000051.1 GCA_022641595.1 Ruminococcus sp.
ACCTGAGCGGCATAAATGAATGAAACTGACAATTTAATTTTTTTAATATCCGAATAAATAAAAGGAACAATGGTATTTTCCTCATAATCTATGCAACCGAAAAGTGTTTTGCCATCAATTATTTTTGAAGCAATGCAGCGTGAATTATCGGCAAACCGCAGAGAAATCCATTGCGGAGAAACGATAATGTGTTCATTGCTGTCTGAAATTCCGTAAAGGTCATCATTGTTTCTGAAAATTTTATTGCCTTTGGAATCCGAGCCTATAATTTCTTTTATAGCAGTTTTGGTGTTGATGCTTGCAGTATTTTTTGACACTTCAAAGTAAAACCTTGTGATACCGACAGAAAGGATAATAATAACGATAAAAAGTACGGAAAACAGGAGCTTCATATGTTTATTCAAAAGTGATCCGCACCTCCGTTAAAAAGCAATATTTTTTAAGATTGGCAAGAATTGAGGCAATCAGACGATTTATTAAATCAGGACTGTTCAGGCTTATTATTTTTTTTGGATTTATAGATTTCTTCTGTTTCACGGGCGATATAGATAGGACGTGATTTAGTTTCGAGGTAAGTTTTTGCAAGATACTGACCGAGAATGCCTGTGCAGAAGAGCTGCAGACCGCTCATTAAAAAGATAACGCATATAATTGTTGGAAATCCCTGAACGCTTTCGCCGAAAGCGAGTGTTTTTACAATTGTGATAATTATAAGGATAAAAGCTATAAGACAGCTTATGATGCCAAGCAGTGAAGAAATAGCGAGCGGTGCGGTAGAGAATGCGATTATGCCTTCAAGGGAGTATTTGCACAGACCCTTGAATGACCACGCTGTAGTACCGGCGGCACGTTCGACATTTTCATATTCGATGTACTTGACTCTGAAGCCGACCCAGCTGAAAATTCCTTTTGAGAATCTGTTATATTCTGTCATTCCGAGAATGGAGTCAACCATTTGCCTTGTCATAAAGCGAAAGTCCTGAGCACCGTCAACGATTTCTGTCTGTGAGATTTTGTTCATAATTTTATAGAATTTGTGTGCGAACCATGAACGAATCTTTGATTCACCTTTACGGCTTACACGGCGTGTTGTGGCACAATCGTAATCGCCGTTTCTGACGGCTTCATACATTTGCGGGAGAAAGGACGGCGGGTGCTGAAGGTCAGCGTCCATGACGACTACAAAGTCGCCCTTAGCGTTTTTAAGGCCTGCGAACATACCGGCTTCTTTGCCGAAATTTCTTGAGAATGAAATAAATCTGACTCTTGAGTCTTTGTCCGAGAGAGAATGGAACTGCTCAAGGGTTCTGTCCTTAGAGCCATCGTCTATAAAAAGAAATTCGAAATCAAGTTCATTGAACTGCGACTTCATACTGTCAGTAACTTTAGTAATTTCGTCGTAAAAAAGAGGGAGAACTTCTTCTTCGTTGTAGCATGGGACAACAATGGAAACGAGTTTCATAAAACTCCTCCTAACATAAAATGATACACACTAAATAATACAACAATTTCCCGAATAATGCAAGAGCAAATTGTCAGCTTTTTGGATTTTTTTATAAATAAGACGAAATAAAGCGGAAATTTATGTAAAATTACAGCGAAATGCAAAATATCAATATATTTGTTCTGCTTAATTATATTACTATAATTCTTTATAATCAAGCATAGCTATAGGGTACTTCACATATTCAGTGCCATAAAACCCAACGTTCTTGAATAAATATTTAAAAATATCAGGTCGGACTTACATTTTTTCAGGAAAGTGTTGATTTTTTCATTTCGTTAATGTATAATAGAAACATATGATATAAAATCATTCCACACGACTTGTATTTTTGGTATTTTATCACACAATAAGGCAATGCGGAATTTATTTTAAAGGATTAATAACAGGATTTTTGAAACGGTTGTGTATTTTTCCGCACTTTTACTGATTACTTCTGCTGCGGAAAATCTATGTTGTGATTTTATTATTAACCGATTTGGAGGATTAAAATGGATATTACACTCATTAAAGCCATTAAGGGTAATGAAGTACATGGCTCAGATAACGGTAAAAAAACCGGCTGCGGTATAAACCTTATGAAACCTGAAAATATTACACGTTACATAACTGCAGGTACAATGTCTGATCTGGCAGAGCTTAATTGCGAAAAGTGTAAGACTGTTCTCGCAAAAAAAATCATTAAGGCTGATAAAAAAGAAATGTCACGCCTGCTTAAAGAAGAAAAATTAAGAGAGAAAAAAGGAATCTATGACGAACGTATTGTACCTTTGGGTGGTACTGAATCTAAAATTACCTCCGATCAGTCAATCAGAACATCAAATAACAATGAATCTGTAGATAAACAACCTGTATCACCTTTCAAACCAAATAACAGCGTTAAGCCTGTGCCACAGCAACCAATTGCTTCTGCACCTGCAAAGCCTGCACAGGTCAAGGTAAATATAGATGATGATCTTGCTGCATTTATTGTCAATGCACCACACGAAAGTCCTTTTGAATCTTCAGGCAAAGCTGCTGCACCTGTAAAACCTGTTGCTGCCAAGCCTGCCGTAAATGATGACTTTATCAGCAAATTTGCTATTCCAAAGCCTGAAACAAATAAGGAAAATCAGCCTCAGACTGCTCCGCACAAGCCTGTAATTTCAGGAATAGATGATGCTATAGCTCAGTTCGTTGTGCCGTCGGCAAAGCCATCAAATAATATCGAAGCTGCACCTAAAAAGCCTGTCATTTCAGAAATTGATGACGCTATCGCCAAGCTTGCCGTTCCATCGCATACAACTTCCGATGCAAGTAAACAACCGTCTGACAGCCACTTTGATAACAATGCTGATGCTCTCAGTAAAATGAACGAAGATAATCCAATTTTACCGGAAACAGATGATCTCCTCGCTAAATTTGCTACTTCCGCTAATGCACCAATTACTGAACCAGAGGAAATTCTGCCGCAACAGGAAATAATCGATAATACATATGAATCAGATAAAAATATCTCTGATACTGCTGATGACGATGGCATAGATTTCTCTATGTTTGACATCGTTGCACAACCTGAAACCGCTGAACCTCCTAAAAAGATTTCATCAGACGACGACATACTTATGAATTTCTCATTGCCCGGAAACAAAGATATGGACGTTATAGGCAATGAACCTGTAGCTGAAAACGAGTATGCTAATGATAGCTTTGTTGATGTTGAAACTTCTCCTGTATCAGAACAAAATGAGAATGTTCAGGAAGAATCAGCAAATGAACAAGAGAACACCTCTGAACCAAAGGATATTGATGAAAATCAATGGAATATGGTCGCTGATATGCTTTTCGGCTCGGAAAAATCAGAAAATAATGACGAACAGACCAATTCTGAGATAACTGAACAGGCATATGATGAAATATCAAATGACAAACTTGCGGAAAATACAGAGAATTTTGACGAAATTATCGAACAGCCTTCAGTTGAAAACGAATCGATGGAAACTCCATTAGAGATAGAAAACACTCAGAATGTTGAAGCTGCACAGAATAATGAAGGCTCTGAATTTATTGAGAGCTTGCCACAGAAGAATGAAATTTCCGAAAATGAAAATGCTGAGATTGCTGCACAATCTGATGATGCTGTCAATAAGCAAATTACGGAAATCGAGAATCTTACAGAAAATATTCAGAATGAAAATGCCGATACTGACCGCTATCACTACACTTCACCTGTGTTTGCAGATGAAATTCCTGATAAGAAATCTGCCTCAGCTACAACTCCTATGGAAGAACTCAGCATACCCAAAAATACTTCTGATTTGAATGAAACTGTTAAGGAAAATACTAAGGAAACTTCACGCTCTGTAAGCTTTATGGACGAAATTTTACCTGATAAAAAACTTGAAGATGTTAATTCAAATATTGATAGGAAACCTGTAAATAAAACTGAGTCTCATATTAAACCTCAATTCAATATGAATACTCTCGATTCTGATGAAACTCCTGTAATTCCTGTACAGGCAAATCCAGTGCAGGCTCAGCCATTTGTTGCTCCTCAGCCTTTCATTCAGCCAAATATGCCGGTTCCTCCGTTCGTTCAGCCGCCTGTTCCTAATCAGCCGAATATGCAGAATCCGTCACAGTTTGTGCAGGTTCCGCAGTTTATGGGATTTGATGCAAACGGTCAGCCGATTTATGCTTTTGTTCAGCAACAGATTGTTGGCTATGATATGAATGGTCAACCTGTTTTTGCTCCTGTTCAACCAATGGATGCTCAGGCTCAGCC
This sequence comes from Ruminococcus sp., assembly GCA_022641595.1. Classification (GTDB taxonomy): domain Bacteria; phylum Bacillota; class Clostridia; order Oscillospirales; family Ruminococcaceae; genus Ruminococcus. Next base: position 4,269 of record JALCDN010000051.1, read on the forward strand.
GTTTATAAATCCGACAGCAGTACAGCCTGCTACTTCACCATTTGTAAACCCGACAGTCACACAAACTCCGATTCAGCCTGCTGTAAATCAAACTTCCGTACAGCCTGCAGCTTCGCCATTTGTAAACCCGACAGTCACACAAACTCCGATTCAGCCTGCTGTAAATCAAACTTCCGTACAGCCTGCAGCTTCGCCATTTGTAAATCCGACAGCCACACAAACTCCGATTCAGCCTGCTGTAAATCAAACTTCCGTACAGCCTGCTACTTCATCATTTGTAAATCCGACAGTTGCACAAGCTTCGGCTCAATCACCAGTAACAAATTTTGTAAATTCAACTCCAAAATATCACACTCCAACACCGCAAGCCGCTATGTCTGCATCTTCAATTGAGGATATCCAGAACCTTATTTCTCAGTCAATTGAGAATATTCCGGGTGCTGATTCACAGCCTCCACAGGTAAGAACTGTACAGGACGATATAAATCTTTCGAAAATAGGTGAAATTAACAAGCACCTTCCTGACCCTGTAGCTGCTGCCGTAGCACGTTCAAAAGCAAAACAGTCAACAAATATCTTTGATATGCAGGGAACTAAGATGCCTGTAATCGACTCTATTGAGGACGCTCTTTCAAATATGGGTCTTGATGTCAATAAACAGAAAGAAGAAGCAGAAGGTGCTATGCCTAAGTTTGAGGAGTACAAAGCTCCGACTAAACACGATCAGACAGCTTATAGAACTGCTCCTGCACCTGCACCTGATACCGAAGAACCTCAGAGAGCACTTACAAAAGAAGAAATTAAAAGACGTAAGCGTCAGGAAAAAATTGACGCTAAATTTAAAAAGGATCTTGCTAAAAGAGGATTTTGATTACGCTGCTATGCTAAACAAAATCGCATTATCCGAAATAACTATGAAATGAGGTCTCTCATGGCTATATTAACCGAAAAAGAAAAACTGAAAGTAAAGCTTAAAGGCGATTATGAAACAGATTCACAGTTTCTTATGAAGTCAGCTGAAAAATTTGCGGCAGAAGGCAATATGGAAGCCGCTAATTCCGCATCTGAGCTTATAATGGAAATTATGCCGGAAAAACAACGACTCGAAATCGAACGCCTTACCTATGTCGAGGGTAAACGACTTGACACGTTTTACGGCGAAATTCTTCAGCTTATTAAAAATGACAGAAAGTCCGAAGCACTTACTATGTCAAAGGTTCTCTATGACAAGGTTATGGACGCATATAAGGAAACCGATTCAGCCAGATTCGTTTGCCTGAGAAACAGCTTTGAGGACAATATCTGTCAGTTGCTTCATAAATTCGACAAGACACTCAATCGTGCTCCGTTTGACCTTTCACGATACCTTACAACATATGGTTACCTTCTGGTTGATTTCAATAAAATCGATGATGCTGTAAAAGTTCTAAAAGAAGCAGAGGAGTTCAACCCTGTTGACTGCGGTCCTAAATTTGAACTCGCCGAAGCCTACAAGCTTTCAAAAGACACTCAGGCTTTGCTCGACATAACTAAAGAAACACTTAAAGTCGCTTCATCTCCGTATGCACTCTCAAGATGTTACTGTAATCTCGGCTTTTATGCTGTTGAAGTGGAAGAGTACGATGATGCCGCTGTTTTCTACTATACAAGCCTGATTTTTGCGGCTCACCCTGCCGTTGAGGGCGAGCTTGCTCACCTCGCTCATATTTCCGGCAAGAAACTGACACCTCCTGATAAGCAAACAACTGATGCTGTTTTTGAAAAGTACGGTATTTCATACGGTGCTGAGGAAATGATTATCAGTGTGGCTGCTCAGCTTGCAAATAATGCTCTTACTGCTAATAATATCAGAGAAGGTCTTATCTACCTCAAAATACTATATGGCGTAACGAATGATCCCGAAATCAGAGACGTTATTCTTAAATATGACCCCGACGCCGAAAAACGTATCGACGAAATGGTAAAACGTAACTTCGAGGAGAGTCAGGCAAATTAAACTCTGCTATGTAAGATAAACGCACAGTACGTCGGCATCGTACTGTGCGTTTTTATATATTCACTCAGACGAAAGGAATGTTGGAATGAAAATTTTAAAAAGGCTGACAGCTGCTGCTGTTTCGGCGATTATGTGTTTCACTGCCAATACAAGCTTTACGGCATTCGGTGCGGCAACTCCGAATAAAGCCGATTACTATGCTGTTGATGCAAACTGGGCAAAGCTCCTTCAGTATTCAATGTATTTTTATGACGCAAATATGTGCGGTACGGAAGTGTCTAAAAATAATCTTCTTTCATGGCGTGGAAATTGTCATACATATGATTCAAAGGTAAAGCTCAATGACACTGCAACAAATCTGTCATCGGAATTTATCGCACAAAACAGTGCTGTTCTTGACCCTGATGGTGACGGATGCGTTGATGTTTCAGGCGGCTTTCACGATGCGGGAGATCATGTGAAATTCGGACTTTCTGAAGCATATGCGGCTTCAGTAGTGTCATGGGGCTATTATGAGTTCCGTGATTCCTATAAAACTACAGGTCAGGACGCTCATGCTGAAACACTTTGCAGGTATTTTTGCGACTACTTTATGCGAAGCACTTTCCGTGATAAAAATGGAAAGGTAATTGCATTCTGCTATCAGGTCGGCGACGGCGACATTGACCACGCTTATTGGCAGGCTCCTGAAATTGATGCTATGGAAAGACCTGCTTATTTTGCAACATCAGATAAACCAACTACTGATGATGTTTCGGAAACTGCCGCAGCTCTTGCAATCAATTATTATAACTTCAAGGATACTGACGCAAAGTATGCTGCAAAATGTCTTGACTATGCAAAGGCACTATTTGACTTTGCCTCCGAAAATGAAAAGAAGGTCGGTGCAGGAGCCGATGGTCCTAAAAGCTACTATACCTCAAATAAGTGGGAGGACGATTACGGCTTTGCCGCTTGTTGGCTATATCTCATTACGGAAAATCATGATTATCTCGCAAAAAGCCTGAAATATGTCGATTACTATGCACCTCCGGGATATGTTCTCTGCTGGAACGATATGTGGAACGGCGTTTCAATACTTCTTGGCAAAATACAGGACATATATCCCGCTGTTACTGAAGAATACAGAACTGCTGCCGGTCGCAATCCTTATGAGCGTATAGACTTCTGGTATATGGAAGCTAAAGCTATGAATGCGTGTATGAACGCTGATGCCGGTCTTAATACTCCTGCCGGTTATTTCTGGATTAATAAATGGGGTTCGGCAAGATATAATACTGCTGCTCAGTTCTGTGCATTGGTATATGATAAGTATCAGAAAGGAAAAGACCTGTACAATACTGAAAATAAGGATTACACATTCTCAAAATGGGCACTTGGTCAGATGGAATACCTGATCGGCGATAATCCGATAAACAGATGCTATGTTGTAGGATACGGCGACAATGCCGCAAAATATCCGCATCACCGTGCGGCTTCGGGACTTACTAAGTGCGAGGATACTTCGCCTCAGAAACACGTTCTTTACGGCGCACTCGTAGGAGGGCCTGATGATAAGGACCAGCATAACGATGTTACTAAAGACTGGGTCTACAATGAGGTAACTATCGATTACAATGCGGCGTTTGTAGGTGCCTGTGCAGGACTTTATAATTTCTTCGGTGACAAAACTATGCAGCCGCAAAAGGATTTTCCACCGGCAGAAGCACAGTCAGATGATACTTTGATTTCGGGAAATAATTACTGGGTTTCAGGCTATTGCTCAGATGCTCCGGAATCTACAGGTGCAGGCGTAACAAAGCTTACATTGTTCGTGAATACTGACTCACTTGAAGCTCATACAGACATTTCTGTGCGATATTACTTCGATATATCGGAATTTAAAAACAATAAGTCAATACCGTCAAGCTTTGTACTGCAAAAGACGTATGATCAGGTTCAGACTGAAGTCAGTGGAAAAGAAGCTACGCTAAGCAAGCCAATACAATATAAGGACAATATTTATTATGTGGAAATTTCTTGGCCGGGATATGCGATAGCTAACTCAAATAAAAAGTATCAGTTCATAATAGGTATGTATTACGGCGATAACTGGGATTCCTCAAATGACTGGAGCCACAAGGGAATAACAGATATCGGTGACAAATACGACAACATTGTAGGCGGTACTGAGTATGCTGAAAAATGCAATAATATCTGCGTTTACGCCAACGGAAAACTCGTTGGAGGCACAGAACCTGACGGAACAGTTCCACAGGTTCAGTACACTATCGCTCACCTTGTACGCCTTAGAAAGGCAATTGTCGGAATTTCACCTTTTACTTCCAAAGAAACTGCCCAGATGTTCGACATCAACGGTGACGGAAATATTGACGTTTTCGATGAAACCGCTTTGAGAAAAATCATTACAAAATAATTTATTTGCAAAGCTGCGTAAAGATTTAATTTACGCAGCTTTTAATTATGTAACCTATTTCTTGATTTTGTGGCAATAAGGACTTGACAAATAATGTGAGAAATGTTATCATATATGTGCGGTCATCTGGATTTATTCGGACGGCGGCATTAATTTGTTTGTTTTCGGAAATCGGGAATTTTTCCCTTTATCGGAGTAACAACTGTAAATATTTTTTCTTGCCTATTAAATGGCATTTAAAAGAAATTAAATATTGTATAGCTGTATCCGATTGCTTCCGCAGTCGGATTTTTTATTATTTTTCCCAAATTAAATGTGCCGAAATATTTAGTTTTGGGAGCAATTGCTCAGATATTACGAAAACCGGAGGTCAAATGGAAAACAGAATTGCTGTGCTCGCAATCGTTATTGACGAGCCTGAAGCGGTCAGACGTGTAAATGATATACTCCACGAAAACAGCGATATAATTATCGGCCGAATGGGTATCCCTTACAGAGAACGCAGCGTCTCTGTAATTTCACTTACACTTGACGGTACACCAGACAGAATAAGCAGTCTGACAGGAAAACTTGGTCAGATTGACGGAATATCTGTCAAAGCTGCAATATCAAAAAAATAGTCAGGAGAAAATTTATGTACGATTTAAAATCAATGTGCGCAGACGACTTTATCAACGATGCGGAAATTCTCGAAACCCTTAAATATGCCGAGGATAACAAAAATAATATTGAGCTTATAGACAGTATCCTCGAAAAAGCTAAGCCGAATTACACAGACCACGGTACGTTCTGCAAAGGTCTTACTCATCGTGAGGCTTCTGTACTTCTTGCCTGTGATATTCCTGAAAAAGTCAAGGAAATGTATGACCTTGCCGAGGAAATCAAAAAAGCTTTCTACGGCAACAGAATTGTTATTTTTGCACCGCTTTACCTTTCAAATTATTGCGTAAATAACTGCGTTTACTGTCCTTATCACGCCAAAAACACGCATATTCCAAGAAAAAAACTTACTCAGGAAGAGGTTGCCAAGGAAGTAATCGCTTTGCAGGATATGGGTCATAAAAGACTTGCAATAGAGTCAGGCGAAGACCCGGTGAACAATCCTATCGAATATATTCTCGACTGCATCAAAACCATTTACTCGATAAAGCATAAAAATGGTGCAATCAGACGTGTAAACGTAAATATTGCAGCTACAACTGTCGAGAATTACAAGAAACTCAAGGACGCAGGTATTGGTACATATATACTTTTCCAGGAAACTTACCATAAGGAAAGCTACTTAAAGCTTCACCCACAGGGTCCTAAGCACGACTATAATTACCACACCGAGGCTATGGACAGAGCTATGGACGGCGGCATCGACGATGTAGGACTTGGCGTTCTTTTCGGACTTGAGCTTTACAAGTATGAATTTGCAGGACTTCTTATGCACGCAGAACACCTTGAGGCTGTTCACGGAGTAGGCCCTCATACAATAAGCGTTCCTCGTGTAAAAACTGCCGAAGATATCGACCCGAATGAATTCGATGGCGGAATAAGCGATGATATTTTCGCAAAGCTCTGCGCTCTTATAAGAATTGCAGTTCCTTATACAGGTATGATTATCTCTACCCGTGAATCACAGGCAGTTCGTGAAAAAGTAATAAGACTCGGCGTATCTCAGGTAAGTGGCGGTTCAAGAACATCAGTCGGCGGATACGCAGGTTACTCGCTTACTGAAAGACCTCACGATACTGAACAGTTTGACGTTTCAGACCAGAGAACTCTCGACGAAGTCGTAAGATGGCTTATGGAAATGGGCTATATTCCTTCATTCTGCACGGCTTGCTACAGAGAGGGAAGAACAGGAGACAGATTTATGTCACTTTGCAAATCCGGTCAGATACAGAACTGCTGTCACCCGAACGCCCTTATGACACTTAAAGAATTTCTTATGGATTACGCAACAGATGAAACAAGAAAAATCGGCGAGGAAATGATAAAGGCTGAACTCAATAACATTCCTAAGGATAAGGTAAGAGAAGTCTGCAAGGATCACCTTGAAAAAATCGCTGAGGGAATCAGAGATTTCAGATTCTGATTATACGGAGGCAGATATGACTGAAAATTTTATGTTACTTACACAGCTTCCTGCCAATACAGGCGATAATGCACCAATAAAGCTTTGCATCGCAATTATTGCAATTGCAGCTGTTGTCGGAATAGCAATGTTTATAATTTCTAAGAAGAAAAAATAATTTTGACGGACAGATCAACATATAATCTCTCAGGAGGTGATTATGTTGATCTGTAGTCTTGAAGCCCTCAAAAGCAAGGAAGTCATCAATTATAATACCGGTGAAAGACTCGGATATATTGATGATGCCGAAATAAATCTCGAAAATTCTCAGGTCTCTTCACTAATTATATACGGTAGGCAACGCTTTTTCGGACTTTTCGGCAAGGACGACGATATAATTATTCCGTGCTGTGACATAAAAGTTATCGGTACAGATGTAATGCTCGTCGAACAGAATAACAAGCAGGCAGCATATTTGCCAAATTCCAAACGAATTAATTTGCAAAGTTTGTTTAAATAATCTATACGGAAAAACTTGAAAATTTATGCACAATATGATATAATATTAAGGTAATTCACACGCTTGTACTTTTGCAGCCCGGTGCTTCCTGTCGGAAGTCGCTCGCAGTCAGGTTTACCCTGAGTCAGGCGGAGGAAAATTTTAACCAATTTAGGAGGACTACACTATGGGAGTAGTATCAATGAAACAGCTTCTTGAAGCAGGCGTTCACTTCGGACACCAGACAAGAAGATGGAACCCGAAAATGGCACCTTATATCTTTACAGAAAGAAACGGTATCTACATTATCGACCTTCAGAAAACTGTAAAGAAACTCGAAGAAGCTTATATGTTCGTCCGTGACCTCTCTGCTAACGGCGAAACTGTACTTTTCGTAGGTACAAAGAAACAGGCAGGAGATTCAGTTAAGGAAGAAGCTGTCCGTGCAGGCGCTCACTATGTTAACGCTCGTTGGCTCGGCGGTATGATGACTAACTTCAAAACTATCCAGACAAGAATCAAGAGACTTGAACAGCTCCATACAATGTCAGAAGACGGTACTTTTGCTCTTCTGCCTAAGAAGGAAGTCGTTAAGCTCAACCTTGAAATAGAAAAGCTCGAAAAATTTCTCGGCGGTATCAAGACTATGACTAAGCTCCCTGGCGCTCTCTTTATCGTTGACCCAAGAAAAGAAAAGATCGCTGTTGCCGAAGCTAAGAAGCTTAATATCCCGATAGTCGCTATCGTTGATACAAACTGCGATCCTGATGAAGTTGATTACGTTATTCCGGGTAATGACGATGCAATCCGTGCTGTAAAGCTTATTGCCGGTGCTATTGCTAACGCTATCATCGAAGGCAGACAGGGCGACGACGCTGAAGCTGCTGCTGAACAGTCCGCTGAAGCTGTTGCTGCTGACGCTCAGACAGAAGCTGCTGCTGAATAATTTAATCCAAAATACAATAAACCCGAATCATAAAACATTCGGGTTTTTCAATAATAAATTACAGGAGGTACTTACAAATGGCTAATGTATCTGTACAGCAAATTAAAGAACTTATGAAATCTACAGGCGTAGGTATGATGGACTGCAAGAAGGCTCTCGTTGAGGCTGACGGTAATATGCAGCAGGCTATAGAAACTCTCAGAGAAAAAGGTCTCGCTACTCAGGCTAAGAAAAGCGGCAGAGCTGCTGCTGAAGGACTTGTCGTTGCTGTTGTCAAGGATAACGCCGGCGTTCTCCTTGAAGTTAATACTGAAACAGATTTCGCTGCAAATACCGATGACGTTAAAAACTTCGTTAATGCAGTAGCAAATACTATTATAGAAAAAAATCCTGCTGATGTTGAGGCTCTTAAAGCTGAAACAATTAGCGGTGGCAGCTCAACTGTTGCTGCAGCTCTTACTGAACTTGCAGGTATGAAAATCAGAGAAAATATCGTTATCCGCCGTTTCACAAGACTTGAAGGCGTTCTTGCTTCATATATCCACAACGGTGGCAGCATCGGTGTTCTCGTAAAGCTTGATACAGAACTTTCTGCTGATCAGGTTTCAGCTATCGGTAAAGACGTTGCTATGCAGTCTGCTGCACTTAACGCTCCATACCTTTTCCGTGAACAGGTTCCTGCTGAAATAATTGATAACGAAAAGAAAATTATCGAGGCTCAGATGGCTGAAGACCCTAAGATGGCTAAGAAGCCTGAACAGGCTAAGGCTAAGATACTTGAGGGCAAGGTAAATAAGTATTACAAGGAAAATTGTCTCCTTGAACAGCCTTTCGTTAAAGACGACAAGCTCTCTGTTAAGAACTACGTTGACGAAGAAGCTAAGAAACTCGGCGGCTCAATCAAGATTGTTGATGTTGTTCGCTACGAGCGTGGCGAAGGCATCGAGAAAAAAGAAGATAATTTTGCTGACGAAATAGCAAGTCTTATCAAGTAATTATTAAAGACTTACAAATCCCATCCTGCTTATTCAGGGTGGGATTTTTTAATAACATTTAGTAAAAGAAATTTGAAGATGCTTTTAAATTTAAATAAAAAATTTAAGGGAAATTAGACGTTTTGACGAAATATCAACTGCTGACTGAAACTGCTTGATTTTGAATAAAAATGGTGGTATTATTTTATTATAAGTTATCATCATCAGTCATATTCGATTATATTTCCAAAATTTTTGATGGTAGGAGGTAATACTTATGGATAAAAAATATCTAAAATTGTTAGCCAAAGAGTATCCGACAATTGACAGCGTTGCAAGCGAAATCGTAAACCTTGCCGCTATCAGAAGTCTGCCAAAGGGAACGGAGTACTTCTTCAGCGACCTTCACGGCGAAAATGAGGCTTTCATACATATGCTTAAAAGTGCATCCGGTATGATAAAGAAAAAAATCGACATAGTTTTTGGAAAAACAGTTACAAATGCCGAACGTGAAAATCTTGCAAATCTAATTTACTACCCTGAAAAAGAAATGAAAAGACTTCGCAATAACGGTCAGCTTACAGAGGAGTGGAAACGACTTACAATATACAGACTTATTCTTGTATGCGAATCAGTTTCGGCAAAATATACTCGTTCACGAGTAAGAAAACGTACGCCTAAGGACCTCGTTTACATTCTCGATGAGCTTCTTAATGTCACGGACGATGTAAATAAGGACTTTTATTACGATAAAATAATTACCACAATAATCGAAACGGGAATTGCCGAGAATTTTATCGCCTCACTCTGCCTGCTGATACGTTCTCTTGCAATTGATAGGCTGCATATAATTGGCGATATATATGACAGAGGCCCTCGTGCTGACATCATAATGGACGAGCTGATTTCTATGCTCGATGTTGACGTACAATGGGGAAATCACGATATTTCGTGGATGGGAGCAGCTTCTGGGAACAGAGCTTTAATTGCAAATGTAATCAGAATATCAATGCATTACAATAACTTTGATATTCTTGAAGACGGATATGGGCTCAATCTTCGTGCACTTGCAATTTTTGCAAATGAAGTTTATAAAAATGACGAATGTAAGCGGTATTTCCCGAATACTCTTGATGACAATGTGTATGATACTGTTGATACAAAGCTTGTTGCAAAGATGCATAAGGCGATAACTGTAATACAGCTCAAGCTTGAGGGACAGCTAATGGAAAAATATCCTGAATGGGAAATGAGTAACAGAGATTTACTCAAAAAGGTGGACTTTTCAACAGGTACGGTTGAGATTTGTGGAAAAGTTTATGAGCTTGCAGATAAAAATTTTCCAACGGTAGATATTTCCCAACCGCACAAGCTTTCAAAGGGTGAGGAGGAGCTGATGAATGTGCTTGAAAATTCGTTTATGCACAGCGAAAAGCTTCATAATCATATGAGATTCTTGTTTTCAAAAGGTTCAATGTACAATGTATGTAATGACAATTTGTTGTTTCACGGCTGCATACCGATGAATAAGGACGGCACATTTCAAAGTGTGAAAATTGGCGGAGAAAGCTACAGCGGAAAAGAACTACTTGATAAAATTGATATTATCGTAAACAGAGCATATTTTTCTTCGGGAAGTAATGAGGAAAATCAATATGACAGCGATTTTATGTGGTATTTGTGGCGTGGTCCAAAATCGCCTCTTTACGGAAAGGATAAAATGACTTTCTTTGAGAGGTATTACATTGACGATAAATCAACTTATACTGAAAATTACAACTCATATTACAAATTTTCCGAAAAGCCTGAGGTTTGCTGTTCAATTCTGAAAATGTTCGGGCTTGATGATAATGGACATATAATAAACGGTCACGTTCCTGTGAAAATCAAAAATGGGGAAAGTCCTGTGAAAGCAGATGGAAAGCTCTTTGTAATCGACGGAGGAATTTCCAAGGCATATCAGAAAGCTACAGGAATTGCGGGCTACACGCTTATTTATGACTCACACAGTCTGAGTCTTGCTGAACATAAGCCTTTCATAGCAAATGAAAGCGAACATACACCGACAGTTCATATCGTAAAAAAGCTTGATACGAGGGCAAATATATCGGATACCGATAAGGGAAACGAAATTCTTGAGAAAATTGCTGATCTTAGGTGCTTGCTTGATGCATATAAGTCTGGCGAACTCAAAGAAGAATAATTTGATAAGAAGAGAGAATGATGCTATAAATGAATGACTATGTAAGTAAGCTTTGCGACAAGATATTTGATAAGATTCCATATTCGTTAAAGTCAGAAAAGGCAAGAACCGATATATCCGCCGCACTTGAAAAGGAATATGAAAAGGAGTCCGAAAAACTCAATGAGATTCAGTCGGCAGGGGAGATTTTCTGAAAATTTGGTACAATATCTGATGCGGCAGATCTTGCAGGTTACAATCAAGAGCAGATAGAGGAATTGACCGATGAGAGTTTAGCTTTAGATGAAAAAGATTTCAAAAAGTTATTTTCTAAAATCAGACACAGAATTTATCTGACAACGTTTATGATAATGTTTGCACTGCTCCCATTGCTTAGTATTATGATAAGCGGGGAATGGCTTTATGCCTGTTATACTTTGGCTTTTGGAGCTTTATCAGCTTTATCCTTATTAAGGCTAAGAAAGCTTTCAAATAAGAGCAATTTTGAAAATATAAAGCTCAAAAGCAAGGCTCGTGTCTATCTTGATAAAATGTCTGACAAGTACTCTAAACGTCTTATAAACAGTATCTTTATCTCTATGGCAGGAATTGCATTTGAAATATTTACCATAATGATTTCTATATTTAAAGTAAAACTCAAAGTTGGCGAAGCACTTCAATTATCAAATTCAACAATTGCTGGCGATGTAATAATATTTATACTGGTGAAAAATTTCCTTTGCCGACATTTTATTGACAAATATTATACTTCTGAAAGTCGTGAAAGATTTGAGAAACACAAGCACGCTATAATAATACTTTCAATGGCATATTGGATAGTTTCATTAGCAGTTCTTATTATCTTGCGTGACACAGTTCAGTTTGTTTTTAATTTCTTCTATTTGTTTCTGGCAGTTTATTGTCTGCTATTTATCGGATACAACTTGTTTATACGAAAGCTTGTTGTTTTAAATAATATTACGCTGAATATACGCCGCGCAGTTTCCGTAGGACTGTGTGTCTGTGCATTCACATTTTATCAGGTAATGCAAATGGATTCGTGGCTTCTTGAACCATATATTTCTAAAGTTTCGGCTGTAGAGCATTCAGATAATAATATTGATTATGATGAGGACAGCGGAGTTTACACGATAACGGCTAAAAACAGCGATTTCAAGATACTTCAGCTGACCGATATCCATCTTGGCGGAAGTCCTATATCAGTTTATAAGGATTACAAGGCATTAAATGCTTGCTATGAACTGATAAACAATACTAAGCCTGACCTTGTAGTAGTAACCGGCGACCTTGTATTTCCTATGGGAATTATGTCATTTTCGCTTAATAACTCTGCACCTATAGTCCAGTTTGCAACATTTATGCGAAATATCGGCATACCTTGGGCGTTTACATATGGCAACCATGATACCGAAATTATTGCGAAAAATTCTGTTACCGAAATACAGGAGATGTACAAATCATTGTCATATAAAACGTCAGCAAACCTTTTGTATCCATATGTTGAACCTGATATAAAGGGAAGAAATAATCAGGAGATAGAAATAAGGAATGCTGACGGTTCGCTTAATCAGGCACTTTTTCTTCTTGATTCAAATGATTATACAGGAAACGGCGTAAATGACTATGATTACATTCACGATGACGAAGTTAATTGGTACGCAAAGCAGGTGAAAAAGCTTGATGCACAAGAGGGAAAAAATGTGTCATCACTGTTGTTTTTTCATATGCCGTTACAGCAGTATCGTACAGCGTATCAGCTTTATGAGAGTGGCAGTAATGATGTAAAATACTTTTTTGGAGAAAACGGTGAAAAGATGATTAATAAAGTGTGCTGTTCAAATTATCCGAGCAAACTGTTTGATACGGCTAAGGAGCTTGGAAGTACGACAGCAATGTTTTGCGGTCATGACCATTACAATAATATGTCACTTGAA
>JALCDN010000052.1 GCA_022641595.1 Ruminococcus sp.
ACCTCCCTCATAGTGCGACAGCACGCTTTCGGAAGGTTTCCTTGCAGTTGCCGCACCTATCTGATTTTTCCTTAATCAAACGAGTTTTTAGAGGTGCCCTTAAGAAATTTCATAGACGATGATTTCCGGAGGATTAAAAAGCCTTAGTTTTCCGAGACCGCCTGAAACGCAAAGCAGCATATTTCCAACTTTGTAAACACCCTTGGAGTATCTTGGAAAAAAACGTCGTTCAGGGGAGAGTAAGCCTAAATTTAAGAATGGTATTCGTACGGCACCGCCGTGAATATGACCGCTGAATGTAATATCAGCACCCCATGCATTATATACATCAGCAAAAAGTGGATTATGAGCAATAAGCAGATTCAAAGCATCTGAGTTGGGCTTCCCAACAGCGTTTTGCAGTTCGCTTAGTGAATAAACGTCAAGATTCTTATAGCACCCGTCTTTTTTATATACTTCACGTTTTAAAGAAGCACCTGTAATTTCAAAATTTATGCCTTTAATTGACAAGAAAACACTTTTATTATCAAGAATAATTACTCCTGAATTTTCAGCTATTGCTTTTAATTTTGAAAGATTTTCAGGCATTAAGTCAAGCTCGTGATTGCCAAGACCAAAGTAAACAGGAGCAATTTTTGATAAATTATGAAAAAGCTTTTCGGTGTCGTTGAAATCCGTGATATCCCTTGTAATTACATCACCGCTTATAATGATAATATCCGGATTTTGAGCAGAAACAACTTTTAAGAGTCGATGGTTGTCATTTCCGAATTGACGCTTGTGCAGATCTGAAATGTGTAAGATTCTCACATTACCTTTATTGATTTTTATTTTCCGCACTTTAAGCATAAATGTATTTTCAAAAATTGTGTAAATGGCAGAGATAATAAAAATTGCTATTAAAATTTTCATTGTCAGTAATCCTCACAAGTAAAAAATTCATGGGTTACCTTATAACAGTATAAATAGACAATAGAACACATATTCTTATGTAATAAGAAAGCCCGCTGATTGTTCATTATATGAACAGTTAACGGGCAGTATGGCTCTTATTGAATTAAGGGCACCTCTAAAAACATAAATGCAGAATTAATCTATAGAAACAGCAACTTTTTCGTTTTGCTTAGCAGCACCTGCACGCATAATTGTGCGGAGAGCCTTAGCAATTCTGCCCTGCTTGCCGATAACACGACCCATATCGTCAGGAGCAACCGAAAGATGGAAAACGATAACGCCATCAGCGTCAGGTTCGTCCTGAGTAATTTTTATTGCTGACTTATCTTCAACAAGACCAGCGGCTATAGCAAATAATAAATCTTTCATAATATAAATTTCCTCCATGTATTGTAAACAGAGGTAAGACTCAAGTCTTCCCTCCGTTACTAACACAACATTGAATTAAAGAACACCTTCGTTTTTGAGGATATTCTTAACTGTATCGGTAGGCTGAGCACCGTTTGAAATCCAAGATTTAGCCTTATCAGCATCAACCTTAACAACTGATGGTTCCTTAGTAGGATCAAAGTAACCGATTTCGTCGATAAATCTGCCTTCTCTTGGATATCTTGAATCAGCAACAACTATACGATAGAAAGGAGCTTTTTTAGCACCGATTCTTCTGAGTCTGATTTTAACTGCCATAATAATTTCACCTCCATAAATAGATTGATTGTATATAAATGCGTTAGCAGATATATCGTTAAACGATAGGCGGTAAATTTCCGCCGCCCTTACCTGAAATCTTGTCGAAATTCATACCGGCGAGTTGTTTTCTTGCTTTTCTCTGCATCATTTTGCTTTTGCTACCGGTAAACTGTTTCATCATCTGCTGCATCTGGTCGAACTGTTTGAGGAGTTTGTTGACATCCTCAACTTTAGAACCTGAGCCGGCAGCGATACGGCGTTTTCTTGAAGGGTTTATAATTGAAGGCTTATGACGTTCAGCGTTAGTCATAGAAGTAATTATAGCCTCAATTCTGTCAAGCTGATGCTCATCAATATCAGCGTCCTTTAGCTTATCGCCGACACCTGGGAGCATTGAAATAATTGAACGCATAGAGCCTAATTTTTTAATTTGCTTGAACTGGTCGAGAAGGTCATTCATGTCGAAGCTTTTTTCCTTAAACTTTTTTGTAAGTTTTTCGGCTTCGTTTTTGCTCATAACATTTTCGGCTTTTTCGATAAGTGTGAGAACATCGCCCATACCAAGTATTCTTGAAGCCATACGTTTAGGGTGAAACTGTTCAAAGTCATCAAGTTTTTCGCCCATACCGACATATTTAATAGGCTTTCCTGTAACAGCGAGAACTGACAGTGCAGCACCGCCTCTTGTGTCAGAGTCAAGTTTAGACATAAGAACGCTTGTGATGCCGATTTCGTCATCGAAAGCCTTAGCGACGTTTACAGCGTCCTGACCAGTCATAGCGTCAACAACGAGCATAATTTCGTCAGGAGAAGTTTCAGCCTTAATGTCCTTAAGTTCGTTCATGAGTGCTGTATCTATATGGAGACGACCGGCGGTATCGATAATAACGATATCGTGACCGTAGTCCTTAGCATAGCGCATAGCCTGCTTAGCGATGATAACAGGACTTATCTGTCCCATTTCGAAAACCTTGACATCAGCTCTTTCGCCGACGACCTGAAGCTGATTTATAGCGGCAGGGCGGTAAATATCGCAGGCAACAAGAAGTGGACGGTGACCTTCTTTTTTGAGGAGCTTAGCGAGCTTAGCGGCATGAGTTGTTTTGCCTGAGCCTTGCAGACCGCACATCATAATAACAGTAGGCGGTTTTGAAGCAAGATTAATTCTGGCGTTATCGTTGCCCATAAGAGAGCAAAGTTCCTCGTCAACGATTTTGATAACTTGCTGAGCCGGAGTAAGGCTTACCAGAACATCCTCACCGACAGCACGCTCAGTTACTTTAGCGACGAAGTCTTTTACGACTTTATAGCTTACATCGGCTTCAAGGAGAGCAAGACGAACTTCACGCATAGCTTCTTTAACGTCAGCCTCGGTGAGTTTGCCTCTTGATTTAAGCTTTTTAAATACGTTATTAAGTTTTTCCGAAAGACCTTCAAAAGCCATAGCTTAGCAGTTCTCCTTTACAAATGGATTACAATAGAGAGATACATTTTTGGATATAGGAGTTGAGCTGATTCTGTAAAGCAGGATTATCGAGCTGCTCCGAAATTTTTTTGATATTGTCGAAACAGGTTCTCATTTGGGACAAGCGACCTGCGAAACCGAGTTTATTTTCTATATCGAGAAGAATTTGTTCGGAGTGTTTAATTCCGTCACGGACAGCCTGACGTGAAATGCCGAGAGGTTCAGAAATTTCTGCAAGAGATAAATCCTCGCAGTAATAAAGTTCCATATTCTGACGTTGTTTGTCGGTGAGCATATCACCGTAGCAGTCAAGAAGCAGAACGAATTTAAGTTCCTTAGGCATAATTGCGCCACCTTTGAGTAAATTTCAACGGTGTAATGTAAAACTACTTTACACATTATAGCACAGTGTAACAGGTTTGTCAATAGCAAATAAAAATTTTGCAGATTTTATATGAGTAAAACCGTACAAAGCCGATATATGGACTTTGTACGGATTATAATGAATTTATCTTATTTTTGAGCCGACTGGCAGCGAGTCGTCAACAAAGATGACCTTTACAGAGCCATCATTGGTTTCGGCAGCACAGATCATACCGTTGCTTTCAGCACCGCAGAGGGTTACGGGTTTAAGGTTGGCAACGAACTGAATTTTTTTGCCAACGAGGTCATCAGGTTTATAGAATTTTGCGATACCGGAGACAATTTGTCTGCCGCCCATACCGTCTTCAACCTGTAAACAAAGAAGCTTGCTTGACTTTTTGACTTTTTCGCAGGCAGTGACTTTGCCAACACGAAGTTCAACTTTTGCGAAATCGTCAATAGTAATTTCTGGGGCAAGCTGAATGTCAGCAGCAGCTTCTTCTTTTTTAGGAGCGTTGTTGCAGATGAGTTTGTTAAGTTCTTCGATTTCCTTTTCAACGTCGATTCTTGGGAATATTGCATCACCCTTGACTACGGTGACATTTTTTGAAAGCACGCCGAAAATTGCAGCATTTTCATAAGTTACATCATTTTCAGATGCACCTATCTGTTGCCATGCCTTAGGCATAGTAGACGGCATAAATGGGTAAAGGAGTGAAGTAGAAATTCTGATGGTTTCGAGCAGATTATACAGAACAGCGGCAAGACGAGGTTTATTTGCTTCGTCTTTAGCAAGAACCCAAGGAGTGGTTTCATCGATGTACTTATTTGCTCTTGAGATAACTTTAAAGATTTCGGCGAGAGCGTTGTTAAGTTGAGTTTCGTCGATAAATTTATCAGTTTTATCACGAAGATTGCGAGCCATTTCAATGAGCTCATTGTCAATAGGGTCTGACAATTGCTGAATTGGCAGAGTACCATCAAAGTATTTGATAACCATAGCAACGGTTCTTGAAACGAGGTTGCCCAGACCGTTGGCGAGGTCAGAATTGATGCGGTTAATCATAATTTCGTTTGAGAATGAGCTGTCAGCACCGAGAGCCATTTCACGGAGAATGTGATAACGTATTGCGTCGCAGCCATAGCGTTCACCGAGAATGAATGGGTCAACAACGTTGCCGAGAGATTTAGACATTTTCTGACCGTTAAATGTTATCCAGCCATGAACGGCGAGGTGCTTAGGCAGAGGAAGCTCAAGAGCCATAAGCATAGCGGGCCATATGATAGCATGAAAACGCATAATGTCCTTAGCAACCATATGAACATCTGCAGGCCAGAAACGGTCGAAATCGTTGTACTGATTGTTGAGGTATCCTAAAGCTGTAATGTAGTTGGAGAGTGCGTCAATCCATACATAGACGACGTGTTTTTCGTCAAAAGTGACAGGAATTCCCCATTTAAATGTAGTTCTTGAAACACAGAGGTCTTCAAGACCTGGTTTTATGAAATTGTTTACAAGCTCCAAAGCTCTTGTTTTCGGACGCAGATAGTCAGTTTCAGTGAGAAGTTTTTCTATTCTGTCGGCAAAAGGCGACATTTTAAAGAAGTAAGCTTCTTCCTTAGCATCGATGACTTCACGACCACATTCCGGGCATTTACCGTCAACGAGCTGGGAATCCGTCCAGAAACTTTCGCATGGAGTGCAGTATTTGCCGGAATATTTGCCTTTATAGATGTAGCCCTTATCATATAGGTCTTTGAATATTTTCTGAACGCTTTCGATGTGATAATCGTCAGTAGTACGAATATAGCGGTCGTAATCAATATTCATATATTTCCATAATTTTTTAAAAGTCTGAACAACGCCGTCAACGTATTGCTTTGGTGTGATGCCGGCCTGAGCAGCTTTTTGTTCTATTTTAAGACCGTGTTCGTCGGTTCCGGTAAGAAACATTACGTCATAGCCCTGCATTCTTTTATAACGGGCAATAGAGTCGCAGGCTACCGTAGTGTAGCAGTGACCGATATGCGGATTGCCGGATGGATAATAAATCGGTGTAGTAATGTAAAATGGTTTTTTTGTCATAGTAAATCTCTCCCTACAGAAATTTGAGGCAATACGGAAAGATGACGAAAAGTATGAGGGATTATAGTGCATTAAATCGTCTGAAGTTCTTTGTACGATGTTGCCTGAAGAATATTATACACCATTTTCATTAATTTGTCACGCATTTTCTTACTTTTTTGAAAAAATGCAGATAGTAAGCATATTAAGTGTATATCTGAAAATGATTTGTGAAAGTGAAACGACTTGACAGATAAGGGAAAATGTGTTAATATATCAGAAGATGTATGTGGAGAAGTTCGGTGAGAGTCCGTCGCAACAGCCATTACCGTATTTGATGCATAATTGTATCATAAGTCGGGTCGCCGTGTACATCGTGTCCGATAAGTTTTGGACATTCGGTTTAAGAAGCTGTATCAATAAAAGCTGTGCATAAATTTTTCAAAAATGTGCATTGCAGCCTATAGACACACAGCATCTGAGGTAAACCGTTCTGACACTTTTGGGTGTATGAAGAGTGTGAAAAATTACTGAGTATGTCTTAAAAATTTCTAAAAGCAATTCAGTAACATCAGCCGTCCGCATAGCTTAGCGGTATGGTATTTACTCCTTGTACATTGCAGATGAAGTTTCGATTTACAAACTGAAATTACAGAGTCTATGAAAATAGCTTTTGAGTAGACTCAGATAATGTGAAAGGAGTGGCTTTTATAGCAGTCCAATAAAATATAAAAAGCATATGAAATTTAATTTAGCTTTCTATGCTATACTATTTTATTGCGATTCTAAATTAAAGCCGAATTTAAAATGAAAAAAACTATTATTATTTCAGCAATCGGAGCATCTTTTCTTGCAATGTCAATTCCGTTCAGTGCAAGCTGCGCAGACAATGCACAGTCGGTTACACTAAGAATTGAGGGCATAAATGACTGCCTTTATTACGGAAGCTATACACTTCCTGACAGCTCGGCAAAATATACTGTCAGTGATGTTATAAGCGGAATTGACAAAGAAAACGACTCCATTACAGTAACAGGTCTTGAAAACAACTACATTACCGCAGTTAATTCGGATAAAGCGGGAAAATTTGGCGGTTATGACGGTTGGCTTTATCGTGTAAACAATACAGAGCCAAATGTTGGTGTAAACGCTTACGATGTAAAACCGGGTGACAACGTTGTGCTTTATTACGGAGATCCATTCGGAGTCGGAATGCAGTATCCTACAGCTGATTGCTCGGAAATAGGAAACGGCATCCTTACTTTTACAAGCTCGGACGCCGTTTATGATGCAAATTATAATGTATCGTATAAAATAAATCCTGTTGAAAAAATGAATGTAACCTGGACATCAGGCGATCAGAAGGTAACTCTTACAACAGATTCTCAGGGCAAAGTAAAGGTTCCTGCAGAAATGCTTTCTGTAGGCAGTCATGCAGTTTCTGTTTCAAAGGTAAGTGAGGCAGGAATTCCTCTTGTACTGCGTCAGGCACCTGACTATCAGGTAAACGTTGCCGAAATTACTACATCTGAAACAACACAGGCAACAACTGAAACTACAACTGCTGAAACGACAGCAATTTCTGAAACTACTGAAACTACAACTACAACAGCTGATGCAGCTGCTACTTCAACTACTGCAAAAACAACAGTAAAGGCAAGTACAACAACAGCAAAATCCGCAAGTACATCAAGTCCAAAGACAGGTGATGCAGCACCACTTGCAGGATTAGCAGGATTTGTCGCATTACTTACAATGTTTGCTGCAAGAAAGAAAAATTAATCACAGTTATTGGTTATATCAAAAATAATATCAGAGGCGATATCACCTATAGGTGAATCGTTTATAAAGGGCAGAAGAATTTTTCTGCCCTGATTTTTTATGTCACAACTGATTGAAGCATAGACAGCAGATTCACTATAAATTTTCGATATATATTCACTTAGAAATTCGATGTGATGCACTGAAGCCGATGCGGAGCAGTCTTCATAGTATCGGTTCAGATTAAATTTTTCTCCGTTCAGACCACAAGGAAATATTTTGCTTTCGGAAATAAAAATAATTTTTGCTTCCGGAATTATGAGATGTAAAGGAGAATTTGGCGAATCTACTGCTTTTGAGATTATGACATCAAAGCCAAGCTTTTGTGCATACTCAGATGCATATTTTACAAATAGGACAGATGCTGAAATCAGTTCATCTTTTAGCAGTATTACCTTGTAATTCTGAGGAATATCGGCAAATTTATATCCATATGGGCATATTGCAGAAATGGATTTGTAGCGTAAATAGCCACTCTTGTTGATTTTGGAAAGGAATGAGGAAAGTTTTCTTGATGCATAAGCTTCAAGTCGTGAGCGAATTAAAGCCTCACGGCTTATTCTTCGCAGTTCTTTTAGAAGTAAATCAGCAATGGTTATAAACTGGAGTGACTTTTCGGCATATAGATTACTTTGAGAAAATGTGTAACCCACAACTTCCCTTATTGGGAGAGGGTTTGAAGTAATAACGCAGCCTATATCATAATAGCGGCAGTTGAGTGAATTTGACGGAATACCGCTGCAATCCGAACCTATAAAGGCATTTAAGCGAGGGAAAAAAGCTGCACACGGTAAATTGTCATCAAAAGGCGAAAAGTAAAGCTCAGCATTTTTCTCTCCGAGGACGTCGGCTATAACAGCGATGCACTGACCCTTTTGTGACAGGTCAGCACCATTCAGAAAATAAAAGTGCGTAAGAGGATTATTCTCCTTGAAATTTTCGCTGATTCCGCAGCTGTAAAAATTTATATTGTCAGACATAACCGACCTCCCGAGTATGTATTTCAAGGCATTTCTATACCCCAGATAATTTTCACTGTGAAAATAACAGTGGGGGATTTCCTTTTATACATATTATGCAGGCTGGCTTGACTTGTTACTGCTTTTCAAATACTTTGTAAATAATTGATGTGATGTCATCACCGTAATTAATAAAATTGCTGAGAAGGTTAAGCAGTTCATTTGCACGGTTCAGGCACATTGACGGAGTTTTATCCTTAAAGTATCCTGAGTCTGAGGAATAGTCAATTAGATAACGCATTGCAAGCTCGGCAGTTACATAAAGTATTCCGTAATATAATGATACGATTTCGTCCTCAGAAAGCAGTCCGTTAAGACCGCAATAAAAGCCTTCAGTAGCTTGACAGATAATATTTATGTCAAAATTATTTTCCGACAGAGAGCGTATCAGGTCACCGTAGTCGAAAGCTACATAGCCGTCCATAACTGTGTCAAGGTCAATAACAGCAGGAGCTTCTGCAAAAATGATGTTATTTATTTTTGCATCATTGTGAGTCACCCTGAGAGTAAGGTTGTGTTCAAAAACGGAAGAAAGAGTTTCGCCAAGATTTCCCATACGTCTTAGGATACTTTTATCGAGTTTTTTGAAAGTTACTTCTCTGTCAATTACAGTCAGCTTACGAAAATATTTGCTGAAGCAGTGAAAATCTTCAGTAGAAGTCTGAAATCTGATTTTTTTTTCGCCGGCGATTGTACTTATGAATCTTCCGAAAGCAAAACCTGCAGAAAATGGTAAATTTTCGGTGACAGAGCCTTGAATAAATGTAGAAAGGCGAAAAATGCTATCATCTGACATTACAAAATTTTTTCCTGAATCAGTAGTGTAAAAAGATGGTACAGTAATGCCGCAAAGTGGGTGCGATTGAAAAATCCGTTCTGTAAGAGCGATATTTTCCATAACGGCGTTGTAATTTTTAAATACATCGGTATTGAGCTTTTGAAGTATCATCTTCTGATCATTTGTATTAAGAATAAAAGTTGAGTTTATGTGACCACATTTAAGTTCTGAAATACTGTCAGGCTGTTTGCCAATACCAAAACCGTTAAGGATTGCTGAAATATTCATGTTTCACCTCCAATAAAAGCTGCACCCATAAAGAGCGCAGCTTTAAAGCTTTGAGTGTTAAGAAGTGTGCAAATCAGTTTTTTATGCTGTGCATAGGAGCAGGTATTCTTCCGCCACGGTTTATAAACTGGGCAGGAGATTTTGTATTAATGCTCATAACAGGGCCGCTTCCGAGGAGTCCGCCAAATTCGAGAATGTCGCCTTCTTTTTTGCCTATAGCTGGTATAAGTCTTACAGCAGTTGTTTTGTTGTTTACCATACCTATAGCAGCTTCGTCAGCAATAATAGCGGAAATTGTTGCAGCAGTTATGTCACCTGGAACGACAATCATATCAAGACCTACAGAACATACAGCTGTCATAGCCTCAAGTTTTTCGATATGAAGAGTACCGTTCATAGCAGCATCTATCATTCCTGCGTCTTCTGAAACAGGGATAAATGCACCTGACAGACCGCCGACGTGTGAAGAAGCCATTACGCCGCCTTTTTTAACAGCATCATTGAGAAGTGCCAAAGCGGCTGTAGTACCGTGAGTACCGCAGCATTCCAGACCAATAGCTTCAAGTATGTGAGCAACGCTGTCGCCGACAGCAGGTGTTGGTGCGAGAGAAAGGTCAACAATACCGAAAGGAACATCGAGCATTTTTGAAGCTCTTGAGCCGACAAGCTGACCCATTCTTGTAATTTTGAAAGCAGTTTTTTTGATGATGTCAGCAATTTCGTCAATAGAAGCGTCAGGGTATTTAACCAGAGCAGCTCTTACAACACCAGGACCTGAAACACCTACATTGATAACGCAGTCAGGTTCGCCGACACCGTGGAAAGCACCAGCCATAAATGGATTATCTTCCGGAGCGTTGCAGAATACGACGAGCTTTGCAGGACCTATGCATTGTCTGTCAGCAGTAACTTCAGCGGATTTCTTAACGATTTCGCCCATAAGCTTAACAGCGTCCATATTGATGCCTGCCTTGCTTGAACCGATATTAATTGATGAGCAGAGGTTAGAGGTAACTGAAAGTGCTTCCGGAATAGAATTAATCAGTTCAAGGTCGCCTGCGCTGAAGCCTTTTTGTACCAAAGCGGAGTAGCCGCCTATGAAGTTTACGCCACAGGCGTCAGCAGCTTTTTGAAGTGTCAGGGCAAATTTAACTGGGTCTGAGCCTTTGCAGGCAGCAACGAGCATAGCGATAGGAGTAACGGAGATTCTCTTGTGAATAATCGGGATACCGTATTCTTTTTCGATTTGTTCACCGACAGAAACGAGGTTCTTGGCTTTAGAAGTAATTTTACTGTAGACCTTTTCACAAGCCTTGTCGATATCCGGGTCAATGCAGTCGAGTAGTGAGATGCCCATAGTAATGGTTCTGATATCAAGACATTCGTCCTGAATCATTCTGATAGTTTCGAGAATATCATAAACATTCAACATAGATAAAAGTCCTTTCTTTCCGAGGTTAGCTTAAATATTATGCATAGAGTTGAAGATATCCTCATGCATTGTGTGTATGGAAAGACCGAGCTTATCGCCGAGAGCGTTCATTTTATCGACAATCTGGGAAAAGTCTGCATTGATATCTGAAATGTCAACGAGCATTATCATAGCGAACATATCTTGAAGAACGCTTTGAGTAACCTCAATTACATTTGCGTGATATTCAGCACAGATACCGCTTACCTTATGTAAGATACCAACGTTATCCTTGCCGATTACAGTAATAACAGCTTTCATATAAAAATACCTCCGTAAAGAAATTTTGATTATGGAGATGCCGGCAGCTTGACAATATCATTCCAAAGAATGAAGCAAAGACCGGTAAAATCCGTAAGAGCGTGTTCATATTAAAATAAAACGTACGCTTTTCAGGCAAATTTGCACAATGATTTTATTTGAACAAGCTCTGATACGCCGACAGCATCTAAGTATCAATAATAGTATAACACACTTTCCAAGAAAAAGGAAGTACCGAATAGAAAAAAATTGATATAAAAGCAATTAATTTGCAAAAAGCATAATAAGCCATTGACAATTTAAATAATAATGTGTACTATTTTAGAGATATCTAATAAGAAAAAGTACTTGACATTTTGAATTGTATATCGTATTATTTGAGGTAGTACAGATGAAATAATTAGAGTTACCATATATTAATTTATAGCAGCGGTCATTATGAGTAATGGAGAACTATAAAAATGACAGATAAAAAATTAAAAAAACAATGCGGTCAGAGAAATGAGTGCATATTCAGTTGGTGCTGTATTGCTCCGAGTCTTATAGGTGTGCTTATATTTTTTGTAATACCGTTTTGCATAGTAGTATACTATGCGTTTATAGATAATTTGTTTTCAAGACGATTTGTTTTTCTTGATAACTTTGAAAGTCTTTTGCACAATAACGCATTTGCAACAGCTTCTGCAAATACAGCTGTATTTTCGGCTATTGCTGTATTTCTTGCAGTTGTGTTGTCGCTTGGACTTGCGGTTGTTCTTGAGTCAAAAATTCCGGGAAAGAGTGTTTTAAGAACATTTTTTCTGTCACCGCTAATGGTTCCTACAGCGTCTGTAGTGCTTGTGTGGCAAGTGCTTTTTCATGAAAACGGAACAGTGAACGAATTTATTTCGCACTTCGGAGCCGAGCCACTTGACTGGCTTAAATCGCCGTTTGGTCAGATAGTAATAATACTTATGTTTTTGTGGAAGAATATAGGATACAATATGATACTGTTTATGGCAGCTCTTGGCAATGTACCTAAAGACATTATGGAAGTTGCAGAACTTGAAGGTGCATCTTCGTGCTATAAATTTTTTCGCATAAAAATGAGGTATCTTTCACCGACAGTGCTTTTTGTATTAATACTGTCACTTATAAACTCATTTAAAATTTTCCGTGAAGTCTACCTGCTTACCGGAAATTATCCATACAATAAAATGTATATGCTGCAGCACTTTATGAATAATAAATTTGCTTCACTTGATTATCAGATGTTGTCAGCAGCTGCGGTAATTTTTTCTGCTGTAATGATTGTAATAATAGGTGTGCTTATGTTCATTGAAAACAAATTTGGAGAGGATGTGGAAGAATAATGCCTTTTGTAAAAACCAAAACGCATAAGAAATTTCTTCATATTCTTGTTGTCGCTTTCATAACATTTGCAGCAGTGCTGTTTATAATGCCTACAGTTCTTACTATTGCAAATTCATTTATGACTTCTTCGGAAATAAATGCAAACTATGGGGCTATGCTTGATAATATGTCAGACGAAGGCAGTAAAACATACATAGCAAAACAGCTTAATCTGAAATTTATTCCCGATAAAGTAACTTTCAGTCAATATGCGTCGGTTCTTTTCAAGAGCCCACAGTATCTGCTGAAATTCTGGAATTCAGTTATTTTAACCGTTCCGATAACGTTGTTTCAGATTATCGTTGCTGTTTTTGCATCGTACGGATTTTCAAGATATGACGGTAAAGCAAAACATATAATATTTTTTGCATATATAATTCTTATGATTATGCCGTATCAGGTAACGCTTGTGCCGAATTATATTGTAGCCGACAAATTTGGAATACTAAATACAAGACTTGCCGTTATACTTCCTGGAATTTTTTCTCCGTTCAGTGTGTTTTTGCTTACGAAAATAATGCGCCGTATTCCAAAATCATATATTGAAGCGGCAAAACTTGACGGAGCCAATGAAATGCAGATAATAATGCATATATGCCTGCCGCTTTGTAAAAGTGCAATTGTTTCGGTAGCGCTTCTTGTGTTTATAGATTACTGGAATATGGTTGAACAACCGCTTGTTCTTATGAGTGACAGTGATATGCATCCGCTTTCAGTATTTTTATCGGAAATAAACAGGGGCGATGTAGGACTTGCATTTGCAGTCGGAGTAATATATATGGTTCCGACAATTTTGATGTTTCTTTACGGCGAGGACTACCTTGTTGAAGGAATAACTTATTCCGGCGGAATAAAAGGCTGATTTTAAAGACTTGTTCTAAAAGCATTTTGTTATATTGATGTGGCGGCTAACCTGTGAATATTTTTATACAAGCAGAAAAATTCAAGAGTTAGTTGGCACGTCAATGGATTGTGAAAGGATGAATAATATGACTGAAAGCGGTATGAAGATAAATAATGAAAATAATATGAATATGAAAATTTCCGAACCCGATGACAACCACAGAAAAAAGCGTGAACGAATCAAAACAATAATGATAGTGTTTCTGGCTATACTGCTTGTGCTGACATTTTTTTCTAACACTATAATGAATCATTCATTGCCTGAAATAGCAACACAGGCGTGTGTATCCGGTAACCTGACCGAAAAGCTCAGGGTAAACGGATCTGTTGAAGCAAATCAGGCTTATAATGTGACTGTGACTGATTCAAAAACAGTAGATAAGGTAAATATTAAAAATGGTCAGCAAGTGAAAAAGGACGACGTCCTTTTCACTCTTACGACTGTTAAGTCAACTGAACTTGATGAGGCTCAGACTCAGCTTGATACGATGCAGCTTGAATATCAAAAAGCACTTCTTACTGTTCCAAAAGATTTTGCAAGCGAAAATGCTGCAATAAAAAATGCTCGTGAAGATCTTCAGGGACTTATTGCCAAGCGTGATTCTGTCGCTGCATCAGAGGGTGCAACAGCTTATATGAAAGCTCAGTACAATGATAGCAAGTCTCAGCTTCAACTTAAAACTAATGAGCTGAATAAATATCAGGGATATATGTCGGCACTTGACAGCAATGATTTTTCAACGCTTCCGTCACAATATGCTGATATGCTTTCAGATTTAAAAAGTCGGCTTGAAACGGCTTCGGCAGAGCTTGAAAAGGCTCAGAAAAGACTTGATTCACTTTCAAAATCAGACACATCTTCTGACGGTGCCATTATGTCTGCACAATCTGATGTGACTGTTGCACAAAGTAAATATAATACATATAGCAGTACTATGGAATCGCAAAAAGAAGCAGTTCGGTCTGCACTTACTCAGGAAATGAACTCAGTGCAAAGCGAGGTTGATAATCTTACGGCTGATGTAGCGGCAAAGGAAGCTCAGATGCCAACTGATTCGCAATCATCATCAAGTGAGCTTACAGACCAGATTACAACAAAACAGCGTGAACTTGAGAACCTTATGATAGCTCTTGAGCAGGCAAAAAAGGAAAATAATGCAACACAGAAAATCGGTGATATAACGCTTCAATCACAGAAAGATGCTATTGACAGGCAACAGAAAAAGGTAGATGAACTGAAAAAAAATTCAGGTACAACTGAAATCAAGTCAAAATATGCAGGCGTTGTAAGTGCTGTAAATGTAAAGGCAGGCGATGCAGCAAGCACAGATACTCCGCTTGCAGTTATAGACCTTGCTGATGACGGCTATACAGTAAAAGCATCGGTTGAAGCAAATAAACTTGAAAAAATCAAGGTCGGCAGCGATGTTGAAATAGTAAATGATTTTTCAGGAAAGCTTAAAGCTAAGCTTAGTGACATAAAGTCTGATGAGCAGAAAGGTTCAAAATATAAGGTTCTTATATTTGAGCTTACAGGTGACGTTGATTCAGGACAGAATCTTGAATTTTCAATACCATGCGGTTCCGGCGAGTATGATACAATAGTTCCCAAAAACGCTGTTCATGAGGATAAAAACGGAAAATTTGTATTGACAGTGAAATCCAAAAGTACTCCGCTTGGCAATCGTTATACAGCAGAGCGTGTAAGCGTTGAAGTTGAGTCTTCCGATGAAAATTCAAGTGCTGTAAGTGGGGGCATATCTACAGGTGATTTCGTAATAACTACTTCAAGCAAGCCGATTAAACCTGACGATCAGGTCAGAATGAAAGATAAGGTGTAAGCCTTTGAAGATTGCAAAAAAAATATCTAAAAAGGCAGTTGTGACGGCAGCCATAAACGTAATTCTTACGGCAAGCTTTGCAGGATTTATGATTTATGGTAATTATTCAGCAAATCTGCTTCATTCGCAATATGCAGCAGAGCGTTGGATGAATTATGACGATAAGCTTCAATATGCTCAGATAAGCTGTTTTACCGGAAATGGCTCTCAGCTTTCAACTCAGACAATAGGTTCGGTAAGGGCAGCGGTAAAAAATGCTTTGTCTGATGCTGCAATAAAGCCAAAAGAAGACGAAAGATTATGGTATGACGCTTACAGCAGCCATTATGGCGAAACTGATGCTGGGACAGATGATGTAAGCAAGGTAAAATGTGATGTCAGGGCAGTAAGTTCTGATTTTTTTCTTTTGCGTGATTTTGATATTGAAAGCGGTTCACCTTTCAGCGATTCCGATATAATGCAGAATAAAGCCGTAATTGACTCAAATCTTTCATGGGAATTGTTTGGTTCGGCTGATGCGGCAGGTATGGAGTTCACGCTTGGAAATAAAGAACTCACTGTTGCCGCAGTAATTGATATGCCTGATAGTAAAACAGAAAATGAGCTTTGCGGAAAAATTCCGAGAGTCTATATACCATATTACGTTGCATCAATGCTTAAAGGTGAGTCATATACAACTGTTGATTGCTATGAGGTTGTTATGCCTGACCCCGTAAAGAAATTTGCATATAAAGCAATAAAGAAAAGTACCGAGGACTTTGGCGAAAACACATCAATAGTTCAGAATACCGGAAGATTTTCGCCATATGAACTTCTTAAAGATTTCGGAAAGCTTAAAAATCTTGTTGTATCGGATAAACAGATTGCCTATCCGTGGTGGGAAAATGCAGCAAGAATTACTCAGTTTAAACTTAGCTTTATTTACGTAACTGCTGCATTAAGCATAGTATTTCCACTTGTTACTATTGTAAAAGTTATTTTTAGACTTATTAAACGTCTGGAACAAGTAAAAAAGTTTATTTTAAATGTAGCTGAATCGTTATTTGAAAAGGTAAGGACTCATCAATTCAAAAGGAGAAATGATAATG
>JALCDN010000053.1 GCA_022641595.1 Ruminococcus sp.
AATTTTCGTCATAGTTTTTTCTTGTTTCGTTTGCCATTGTTTTCTCCTCCATTATGATTTTATTATATCACATTTTCAGAGTCTTGTCTATATATTTTTGTGGTGTTTTATGGGAGGCAACTCAGGCAACAACAGAAGCTTATTTTTACTACATCTGCCGTACAGGATACGTTTAATCGCTTTAATTTTATTAACACGAACCACAGCAAGACCAATAATACGGAAAATACAAATTGTACAAATGAAAAAGTAGTACGAAATCTAAACAAATTTGTTTAGATTTACGCAAAATCCGCTGAGTGGGAATAAGCACGGAGCCCGTGCAGGCGATTTCACGTTATAGTTTTGAAATAAGCAAAACACCATCCACGAGCCCAAAAGTAAGATAAGAAAATTTTTTATTGTATTGCATTCACAAATGGCAGCGATTTGACAGCAATTATTTGTTATCAACAGCAGTAACATATTATTTGTCTGAAAAGATAAGAGCTATCAGATTTTTGAAGTCTGATAGCTCTTTTATGTTTTATTCTGATTCTTCTAAAATCATTTGAAGTTCCGGCTTATGTGCTATTTGGCATGATAAAGCTATACTAAAAGAAATGATCATTGATAGTTCTATAGGACCATCTAACCAATGACGAAGCCGTTGATATATTGGAGCGTATTCCGTAACAATATTTTTTAATTCAACATTGTTTAAAGTATAAAGTCTTTCTGAGTGCATAATATGTGAATAAAGCATTTTTTGAAACTGTTTTTCCTGTTTTATCCTTAATGAACTCAATAACATAATTTTGTGTTTCACTCATTTTATTTATCACCTTATTTAGTGTTTCTATCGGATAATTATATCTCCACTCGTCATATTCCTCTTTTGAAATTTCGCCGCCAAAAACACAAATAAAAGGTCTCGAAAAAAATCGAGACCTTTGGTGCGGATAACAGGAGTTGAACCTGCACCCCCTTGCGAGGACTAGCACCTGAAGCTAGCGCGTCTGCCTATTCCGCCATATCCGCATTACTGCAATTAAATTTTCTTAGACATACCCTTAAATAACTTAATCATTATACCACACTTTCAGCAGAATGTCAAGAGGTTGAAAAGCTAAAAAAATATTTTTCAAAAATTGCCAATAAAGAAAATTGCAAAAATCTATTGACAGAAATCAAAGCTTATGGTATAATTACATCGTTAAAATTCTTTTAACCCCCTGTCTGGGTGTGGCGCAGATGGTAGCGCGCTACCTTGGGGTGGTAGAGGCCGTGGGTTCAAGTCCCGTCACTCAGACCAAGCAAAAACCACGCAATTTAGGATAGTTCCTATTTTACGTGGTTTTCTTTATACTATTAAGAATTATAAGCTATTCAAAATGCGTGAATTTCAGGCAACTATATGACACAAAATGTGGCACAGAAAGGCATATATGAAAAAGATAACTTTATGCGGAGATAATTGTTCAGAATGTCCTCGTTATCTTGCAAATGATGATGAAAAATTAGCTGAAGTTGCTGAATTATGGTACAGAATAGGTTGGAGAGACAATATAGTATCAAATCAAGATATCATTTGTAACGGCTGTTCATCGCACAAAGAATGTACATACCATTTAGTAGAATGCTTAAAAGATAATGGTATTGAAAAATGCAATCAATGTTTGAAGTTTCCATGTAATAAAATTGATGATATGCTTAAACGTTCTCTTGAGTATAAAAACAGATGCAAAGCTGTATGTTCTAAAGAGGAATACAGAATATTAAAGAAAGCGTTTTTTAATAAAGAGGAAAATCTGAATAAGAAGTAATAAACATATTATAGCGATGTGCCATAAAATACAGCTTGTAAAGTCCGTCATTCAGGAGCTTTACAAGCTGTTTTTGCATAAAAAACCGGTCTCCGTAAAAGAAACGCAGAGATAAATAGATTATCTTGCGTAACAATCGGAGACCGTTTTTAATTATTCAGCACTTGGAGCTGAAACAGGACAAACACCGGCACAAGCACCACATTCAACGCAAGCGTCAGCATCAATAACATACTTACCGTCGCCGGCAGAAATAGCATTTACAGGGCATTCGCTTTCGCAAGCGCCACAGCTGATGCAGTCATCTGAAATTTTATAAGCCATTAAGAAGCACCTCCATACAAATTTAACAAGGGGGAGAAACCCTTATTTACTATATTGTAGCATAAATTTTAAAAAAATCAATACTCTGCAAGAAATATTTTTCTCTGAAGAGTTTACAAAGATATTTTGAAGATGCCATTTATGCTTGCTTTTACGAAGTGGTACGGCGAGAGTTTCTGAGATTTTGAAAGAAGTTGGAAAGCAGAGCAGAACATTCCTGCTGCATAATTCCGCCTGTAACCGATGGCTTATAATTGTAAGGCAGTTCAAACATTTGCTGAACCGATTTTACCGAGCCGCTTTTGGAGTCATACGCACCGAAAATAACGTCATCTATTCTTGAATTTATGATAGCTCCACAGCACATTGGGCAAGGTTCAAGTGTAATATAAATTGCACATTGGGGAAGTCGCCAACCGCCGAGTTTTTTGCAGGCGTTGTTGATAGCTATAATTTCGGCATGAGCGAGTGCATTTTTTGAAGCTTCACGCATATTAAAGCCTTCGCCGACAACTATACCGTCTGATTTTCTTACGATTACCGCACCGACAGGTACTTCGCCGAGTTCTGCAGCTTTATTTGCAAGTTCAATAGCACGGAGCATAAAATTACAGTCCACAGATGCCTCCTAAATTACGAAATTAGTAATAGCAAGTATTATACAGGCTAATATCACGCCAATAAGGGAGATACTCTGAAAGCAGAGCGAAATCTTTGAACGCATTTTTATATGGGTTTTGATATTTGTAAACATAACGACAATTTTAGCTTTGCATACTGAGTTAACAATCAGAAATATAATAACTCCTACGGCAAACATTACAGACATATAAAAATTTCTTGTAAGGAACATATTTGGTGACGTGCTGCTCTCGATAATTGTAAGTGTCAGAAGATAAAGACTGTGTATTGCCCTTATAATGACAGCCGTTGTTATAGTACCGCTTCGAAGCACCATAAATCCAGAGAACATTGAGATCATAAAATAAGCCGGCATCATACTGAAATTCTGGGTTATAACGGCTGAGAAAAATGAAGTAACTATAATTGCAAACAGGTCGCCGTATTGTCTAAGGCAGTGAAAAATCTCGCCCCTGAATAGGCATTCACTGAGAATCGAGACAACTATAACCTCAAAAAAAGTATAAATAACAAGTTCATGTTGAGCAAAGAAAGCTACATTTGCATCATACGCATCAAAAAAGTTATATATCTCTCTTGTCTGGTCGGCATATGCACGGGAGATACTTGAAACAACGCTGATTATCATAGTTCCGGAAATTGCGTACATAAGCTCTGAGGCGGAGCGTAGTTTCAGTGGAAATCCGACTTTATACGGCATTTTCAGAAAATGGTGTATCAAATAGATTGGAATAATGTATTTCAGAGTATTGAACAGAATAAGTACAATTACGACTTCTTTAGCACCGCCATATATTGAATTGTTAATAAATGAGTTGTGAATGTTAAGTCCGGCTGATTCCATTATTGAAATAGCTACCTTGCAGAATATATTTTCCACAAGTATATATGTAAGCAGTACTGCCCCAAGCAGATGCAGACAGCGGCTTAGCACTTCTCTTTCTGCTTCCGCCGATGAGGTTGACATATAGCCCAGACCGTCTATGAACTCAGTTTCCTTTTTATTCTTTTTGTAATTGTAAACATACGCATTGGAGGGTGATTTGCGCCATTTTTTAAATGATTCGTTATATTCCTGTGATTGCGTAGAGTAATCAAATTCTTCTACCACGTCAATCAGTTCGTCCGATTCATTTACATTCTGATTTTCAACTTCATATTTTGTCATTTGCACACCTCCCATAAAAGGATATAAGGGCATAACTATCAGTCAAGCATAAAGATTTGCTATTCATCTTTAAAATTTTTTTCAAATAAAAGCATATTCCAAAAATAACCTATTATAAATTTACCACATATCAAGTCTTGACTTGTTATGATTAAGTCAACTTTTTTTAAATGTATTGTAAATTTTATGTTAATTAGTACTCTGAGTAAACTTTTCACGCAAAAAAAAATTATTTCAGGGCACCTCAAAAAACTCGTTTGATTAAGGGAAAATCAGATAGGTGCGGCAGCTGCAAGGAAACCTTCCGAAAGCGTGCTGTCGCACTATGAGGGAGGTTGACACAGCAGATGCCGTGCATAGCTGTTTTTTCTCAAAAGGAGTTTGTTGAGGTGTCCTTCAGATATACTCTTTATCTGTTTGTCCTTACAAGCTCCATAAGATGTTCGGCATTGCGATATGCTATAAGCTCTTTTTCCTCTTGTGAAATCGGCAGACGCTCTATCATTCTGATTTCGTTTGCAGGGTTGTCCCAAGGCATATCGCTGCCAAAAAGAATTTTATCCGCACCGTGAGTCCTGATTATTCTCAGAAGCTGTTCATCGCTTACAACATCAGCAACGACGCTTACATCAAAATAAACGTTACTGAATTTGCCTGCAAGGTACTTTTCCACATCGTCCCAAAGCTTCATTCCGCCAAGGTGTGCAACTATGAAAGTCATTTCCGGTACAGCGGCAGCGGCTTTGGCAAAACGCTGCGGAGTCGCTTTTGTAAAATCAGGTGACAGTGGATCCCAACCGCCGTGAAAAACCACAGGAAGTCCGCATGATGCTATTTTTCTGTATATAGGAATCATTTTTTCTGCATCGGGGAAAAAGCCTTGGTATTCCGAATGCAGCTTTATTCCGTAAAGTCCGAGTTCTTTTACACGTTCAATTTCCTGCATAACGTCCTCAGCGTCGGGATAAACTGTTCCGAAGCAGAAAACGTTCTCATTTTCTTCCATAACTTCCTTTGCCCAATTGTTTATAGTTTTCTGCTGAGACGGCTTTGTTGCAACAGGCAGAAGCATAAATTTTGAAACTCCTGATGCCTTAGCTTGCATTATTGCTCCGTTAAGTGTTCCGTCCGTACAAGGTGTGGGAGCATTGTTTTTTATGAGTGCGTCCATAGCTCTTTCTGCTATAGCATCGGCAAAAGCGTGAGTATGAAAGTCAAAATAGTACATATAATTATCTCCTAAACATAGTATTTAAAAAAACGATTATCATTCCATAACGTGTTCCATTGCATGATAAAATATTGTCTTGACGTGCTGGTCTGCCAAAGAATAATAAATAGTTTTCCCGTCACGTCTGCTGTTTACAAGTCGTGCCTGCTTAAGAACTCTCAGTTGATGCGAAATTGCTGACTGTGTCATTTCAAGCAGCTTTGCAATATCACAAACGCACATCTCGCTTTGGCACAGCACAAATATTATACGAATCCTTGTTGAGTCGCCAAAAATTTTTAGCAGTTCAGCTGCATCGTACAAATATGACTCGTCCGGCATTACTTTGGATACCTTGTCAATTATTTCCTGATGAACTTCACATTTCCCGCAAACATAGTCGTCCATAATACCACACTCCTATCAATTGGTTTTAAAGCACCGATTAAATTTCTGACTTTTATCCCTGAACAGAATTTACCTGATATGCAAGAAAAATAACTGCACCTGTTATTACCACACTTGCCAGAAGTCCTATTATACAGGTTGCAAAAGCATATTTATCGTACACACAATTGCGTTTTCTGTTAAGTCTTACCCTGCATTGTTTTTCCGTATGGTACATTTTGCTTTTGAAAAGCTTTTCTGAGGGTAAAACAGATGGATAGGTTCTATCTGACACATTATAATATGCAACACTTAATCTGCCTTTTGTTGCTTTATCAATTTTTACAAAAAAAGCGTCCGTTACCTGAGCTCTTGCAATACCGCAAAGTGTATATAAGAAAAGGCATAGTGCCGCAAATGCCATAAGTCCCAGTACAAATGCAAACAGCAATAAAATATAAATTGGCTGAAATCCAAGGCACAACGCAAGCACAATAACAATTACCGCTACCGCCAAAGCCTCCATAACGTCACCTCATTGTCTTTTTAACGTTTTCTATAATTCACATTATATCACATTTTTTTCGTTTCGTCAATTATAGCTGAATTTTCGTTCTATACGGTATGTCATTAAGTGTACCTCTAAAACGTATTTTTAGAGGTACACTTTGGATTTTTATTTTTAGATAAATTTGCTATTGATTTTTTTAATCGCTTATGTTATAATTAACTCGTATGATTGTGTTTTGATTTTTATTTTGCTTAAACTATATATTATGGAGGATGTTATGAAAAATTTTAAGAAAATTGCTGTCGTTCTTGCTGCACTTATGCTCATTACCGCTTCCGCAACCTCATGCAGCGGTAAGAAAAAAGTCACCGAAAGCTCACAAAGTATGATTGAGGTCAGCACTCCTCAGGCTTCTGATGAGGTCGGAAAAAATAAGGTAGAGGCTAAAGTAAAACAACCTGTTACCGTTGAACAGACCACTTTTACCATCAACAATGTTATTGATATCAACAAATCTATCGATGACGGCAAATATATCTACATCAGCTACACTATCAAAAATGACTCCGACAAAGATTTTCCTACAGATGCCCTCAATAACTTCTGTATCACTATCGATGGTAAGGTAATTCCTTACGATGTCCGTACAAACGTTTACGGTCTACAGAAAATTAAAGACTATTCTACCGATTTCACAGTTCCGGCTCACGGCGAAGCCTCAAATTATATCGGATTCGTTATCCCTGAAGGCACTAAGAGCTTCGATATGGGCTACTATGCTACTGGCAACAACAACGATAAGTCAAATGTCGTTCTTTGCACGATAACACCTGATGACTACGTTTCTGCTCCTGACGGTATGATGAAGTAATTTTCTATCCACCACGTTTTCTCATAATTTTTAAAGGACTGACCTGCGTCAGTCCTTTTCTGTTCAGAACACTTCTAAAAACTCGTTTGATTAAGCAAAAAGCAGTTTTTAAAGGTGTCCTTTATTCAAACAGTTTACCTACCGTTTATTTTTACCACTCCACTGAGCCAAAGTGCGGCAACATATCCTGCTGCTCCCGCAATCACAGACAGTCCAAGCACCATTACAGACGGCATTGCGTCCTCACTTATATCACGCACAAGTCCTGCACTTACTCCACATATCACACCTGAATAAATTATCGACACAAAAGGCTTCTTATCAAGCGTTATCCTCGTTGTCCTCATATACACTGCCAATGACAATATAAGTATTACAGCATAACATATCGTCGTTGATAATGCACTTCCGTCTACTCCCATAAGCGGTATAAGCAACAAGTTTCCTATAAGCTTCAAAACTGCTCCCAATACCATTATTTTCAACGGTACTGCCGCCTTCCCTATCGCCTGAAGCATACTGAAAACCGGAAACGACAAACATAAAAATAACATTCCGGGCATCAGATACCTCAGCGCATTTACACATATACGCACTTCGTCGGTCTGGTGCGGAAACAGAAAATACAGAATTTCAGACGACAATACTCCTATTCCTACAGCAGACGGTACTGCCATAAGTCCTGCGGCGGTAAGCGCCTGACCCGTACTTTTTTTAAGTCCCAAAACATCATTGCACTCCCACGCTGACGTGACAGCCGGCAGTATTCCCTTTCCAAGCATATTGGTTACCGACGGCACAAGATTAAATACCGTCAGTGCTATCGCCGAAAATGAACCATACACAAACTGTGGCATCTGGTTTGCATCTGCTCCGGAAAATAAGGCTTCTGCACCATTATAGCGACTTATTCCGCCTATAAGGGTTCCCATATCTATAAGGGCAGTAAGATTTGTCACGACAGAACTTATCCCTATCGGAACTGCTATCTTTAAAAGGTCTTTTATTATACTTTTCTTCGATATAAGCGTTGTATCTCCTGCACAAGCTTCACGCACACGCTTTCCGAAAATCCTCGTTATCGGAAAATACGCTGCGGCGGCTACTGACGACAAGGTTACTCCAAATATC
Organism: Ruminococcus sp.; assembly: GCA_022641595.1. Classification (GTDB taxonomy): domain Bacteria; phylum Bacillota; class Clostridia; order Oscillospirales; family Ruminococcaceae; genus Ruminococcus. The sequence goes on from JALCDN010000053.1 coordinate 8,050, forward strand.
GCTCCCGCTGCCGCAACTGCCCTTGAATCAATGCCTTTAGGAAAAAATCTCAGAACAGCTTCACTGTTTTCTATCGTTAGCATACAAATTGCAAGTCCTGCCGCCGCTTTCACTATGCCCTCAGCAAGCTGTGAAAACGCTGTTGGATACATATCGCTCATTCCCTCGTGATATCCACGCTCAACCGCTGTTATACAGCCAAAAAATACCGCCGGCGATATAAGAACAACTGCGGACACTGCATCAGGAGTCTTAGCCGCATATTCACAGAAAGGCTTCGCAAGCAGTGCTGTAAACAGCGTTCCAACAAGTCCAAGCAGCGAAAACAGCTTCAATGCCGTCTTTCTTACAAGCCTCGCATTGCCGTACATCTCAAGTGCTGCACTCTGAGCGGTAAGCCTTGCGGTTGCTGACGACAGCCCTGTCACCACAAGCGCATATATCGGCAGAAATATACTGTATGCACAACTGAAATAACTCATTCCAACTCCGCCAAGCAGATTTGTCAGCGGTATCTTGAATATCGCCCCAAGCAGCTTCGCTGCCGCCGCCGATACCATCAGTATCACCGAACCTTTTATAAAATTCTGTTTCCGCAATGCTTTACCACCTTTTTTAAAATTATACAAAAATATATGTTGCTACTTTTGAAAATATGTGGTATAATTGTAAGGGTATCTTTGAAAGCCTTGTTCCATTATGAAAATTTATTCAAAGATGACCGTTTGTGTTTTCTTCGAATATACTTTTTACGAAAGGTCTGATATATTTTGAATTACCATTTTTCAGATAAAGTCTCCGGTCTTAAAGCTTCCGCTATAAGAGAGATTCTTAAATTCACTTCAGAACCGGGCGTAATCTCGTTCGCCGCCGGCAATCCAGCTCCTGAAGCTTTCCCTACTGAAAAAATTGCCGAAATTTCTGACGAGCTTCTGCGTACTGACCCGATACTCGCTCTACAATACAGCATAACTGAGGGCTATCCTCAGCTTAGAAATATGCTCAAAGAAAGACTCGCTTCTTTAAACTGCTTCAGAAACGACTGCGATGACCTCATTATCACGTCGGGTGCTCAGCAGGCTAACGAACTCAGCTGCAAAGTCCTACTCAACGAAGGCGACACTCTTATATGCGAATCACCAAGCTTTATCGGTTCGCTTAATTCATTTAAATCATATAACGTCAACCTCGTCGGCGTTGAACTCGAAAACGACGGCATTAACCTTCAGAAACTTGAAGCCGCCATCAAGTCAAACAAAAACGTAAGACTGCTCTACCTTATCCCTAATTTCCAGAACCCAACAGGTCTTACTATGTCTTGGGAAAAACGCAAGGCTGTCTACGAACTCGCTAAAAAATATGACTTCATCATACTCGAGGACAACCCTTACGGAAACCTCCGCTTCAACGGTGATGAAATCCCTTCTATTAAATCTATCGACACTGAAGGTAGAGTTATCTATACAGGCACTTTCTCAAAAATTCTTTCTCCGGGCTTCCGTACCGGCTTTGTAAGCGCTCCTAAGGAAATTATTCAGAAAATTGTCGTATGCAAACAGGTATCAGACGTTCACTCAAATATCTGGGCTCAGGTCGTAGCTTTTCGCTTTATGCAAAGCGTCGATATTGAGCAGCATTTCAACGGTCTGAGAGATATATACAGAAAAAAATGCAACCTTATGCTCTCGGAAATGGATAAGCATTTCTCCAAAAAAATCTCATACACCAAACCGGACGGCGGTCTTTTTATCTGGGCTACACTCCCTGATGACTGCAATATGAACGATTTCTGCAAAAAAGCCGTCGCTGAATACAAAATCGCTGTCGTTCCAGGCAACGCTTTCTGCATCAGCGAAAATGACAAGACTTCTTCGTTCAGACTCAATTTCTCTACCCCTACAGACGAGCAAATCGTTAAGGGTATCCAAATTCTCGGCAAAATGTCAAGAGACCTCCTCGACTGATTTTAGGACACCTCTAAAGACTTCTTTGCAAACGGTATTTTTTATGCGGCACTGCTTTCCGTTTGCTACTATGCTCCTTACATTTTTCTTGCTTTCATTTTTTCAGCTCCTGCATTATTTTTTTGATTAATACATAATGATAATAACGAAAGGATCTTTTATTATGGCTAAACGTTCACCACTCGACAGATACCCCGTTACTCAGAAATACCTCATGACAAGAGGTCAGGCTCTTACTTTCCCCTCTCAGCTTCTGAATATGCCCATTAAATCAGAGGAAGTCTTCGGCATCGTTATTGATATGCCTATGGGTCCTCAGGTTCTTACTTCTATGGTCTGCTTCGTAAACGGTGCTGCAAACCTCTACTTCAATAACGGCGGCGAATATGCCGGCGCTTCTCAGCGTTACAGAAACCTCGTCATCGCTGCACGCAATCTCGTTGTCAATGCCAACGCTCTCAAACCTCAGTGCGACAAGGTAAAGGCTTTCGATATGCCTGTCGGCAGAACTCACTTTATCTACCTACTTACAAAAAAAGGCGTCTTCAAAACTTCTCTCGACCCTCTCGACGTTTCTAAGGAATCTAACGAAAAACGTGTCGTTTTCGCCCTCTATCAACAGGTTCTCTCAGAAATCAGACAGTGTCAGCTCAAAGACCAGGCTGCTGCCGCCAATAAATAAATTACCACGCACTCATTCTTTTATGGAGATGTTTTTTTCAATATGGATAATAAAAAATTAATTTTCAGTGGTATTCAGCCTACAGGCACTTTCACGCTTGGCAACTACATTGGTGCTGTCAGAAACTGGAGCCCGCTCCAACAGGAATATAACTGCGTCTACTGCGTCGTCGATATGCACGCTATCACCGTAAGACAAGACCCCACTAAGCTCAGAAAAAATTCTCTCGACGCTTATGCTCTGCTTATGGCTTGCGGTATCGACCCTCAGAAATCTATCCTATTTATTCAAAGCCACGTCAGAACTCATGCAGAGCTTAGCTGGCTACTCAGCTGTTCTACACAGTTCGGTGAGCTTTCGAGAATGACTCAGTTTAAAGACAAAAGCCAGAAACACGCTGACGATGTAAACGCCGGTCTGTTTACTTACCCCGTCCTTATGGCCGCTGATATCCTCGCTTACAATGCTGACCTCGTTCCGGTAGGCGTTGACCAGAAACAACACCTCGAACTCGCAAGAAATATCGCCCAGAGATTCAATCAACGCTATGGCGACCTATTTACCGTTCCTGAGCCGTATATCCCAAAAGTAGGCGCTAAAGTTATGTCTTTGCAGGAACCATCTAAAAAAATGTCCAAATCAGACGAAAACCCAAACGCCTGCATTCTGATACTCGACGACAAAGACACTATTATCCGCAAATTCAAACGTGCTGTCACCGACAGCGACTCCGAAGTCTGCTTCCGTGACGGCAAGGACGGCATTAACAACCTTATGACCATCTACTCAAGCGTTACAGATAAATCATTCGACGACATTACTGCCGAATTTTCAGGAAAAGGCTACGGCGACTTCAAAATCGCTGTCGGCGAAGCTGTTGCTGACCACCTCGCTCCTATCCGCTCAGAATTTACTAAGCTTAGTCAGGATAAAGCTTTCCTCAAACAATGCTACTGCGATGGTGCCGAAAAAGCCCTTAAATATTCTCAGCGTATCGTCTCAAAAGCTTTCCACAAAGTCGGCTTTGTTGACAAATTTTAACGATTTTTCTGCCGCTTTCTCACTCTTTTTCTCTCAATATCTGTTATTTTTTACAAAACAATCGATTTATTTATTTCAGATTATACTAAATCGCCAAAGTTAAAAAAATCTGTTGCATTTTAGCGAAATATAGGGTATTATATTACTTGTACCCACGAAAAGGAAGTGCTTTTACTATGGTTGACTTTCAGCCTAAAGACTCCTACAATATCGAGGATCTTCAGAAAATCGTCGAACTCCTCAGAAGCCAAAACGGCTGCCCCTGGGACAAGGAACAAACCCATAAATCTATAAGAAATGACTTCCTCGAAGAGGTCTGCGAAGCTATTGAGGCTATAGATCTTAATGACCCTGCTCTCCTTCGTGAAGAACTCGGCGACGTCCTGCTTCAGGTCGTCTTCCACTGCCAGATCGAAAAAGAATCAGGCTCTTTCATCTTCGATGACGTCTGCGACGAAATATGCAAAAAACTTATAGTCCGCCATCCTCACGTCTTCTCCGACACCGTCGTATCTTCCACTGACGAAGTTCTGAAAAATTGGGACTCTATCAAAAAAGAAACCAAAGGTCAACTGTCCTATACCGATACCCTTAACAGCGTCGCTAAATCCCTTCCGGCTCTGATGCGTGCCCAGAAAATCGGGAAACGTGCTATGCGTGCCGGTCTGGACTTTAACTCCGCTGACGACGCTATCGCTTGCATCTCTAAAGAAACTTCAGAATTCTGCGATGCCGTCAATTCAGGCGACAAAGACAAAATCTCTGACGAACTCGGCGATATCCTGTTTTCATGCACAAACGCTGCAAGACATCTCGGTATCGACGCTGAACAGGCTCTCACTGACGCCACCAACAAGTTTATCAAAAGATTCTCTATTACAGAAAAACTTGTAAACCTTGATTCTCTCGACATGAAAGAGCTCAATATCAATCAGCTTGATACCTACTGGGAAAAAGCAAAAAAATTATAAATTACATGGAGGTTCACTATCATGACTAAAGCAGATCTTATTAATTCAATCGCTGAAAAAGCTGAATGCACAAAGAAAGACGCTGACAAGGCTCTTACTGCTGTTCTCGGCGCTATAACTGACGCTCTCGAAAGCGGCGACAAGGTTGCTATCTCGGGCTTCGGTACTTTTGAAGTTCGCCAGAGAGGCGAAAAGAAATGCATCAACCCTCGCACTAAACAGGAAATGGTATGCCCTGCAAGCAAGGCTCCTGCTTTTAAGGCAGGCAAGGCTCTTAAAGACGCTGTAAACAAGTAATTTCTCGCTCTTTAGCAGGGACGGCTTTAACGCTTTCCCTGCTTTTTTTGAAAGGATTTTTATGAGACTCGATAAATACCTCAAGGTTACAAGACTTATTAAACGCAGAACTGTCGCCAATGAGGCGTGCGACGCAGACAAAGTCCTCGTAAACGGAAAACCCGCACGAGCTTCATATGACGTAAAAACAGACGACATCATCGAAATCTGCATCGGCACTAAGCCTCTCAAGGTAAAGGTTCTGAATGTAACCGAATATGCCACAAAGGAAAATGCCGCAGATAATTACACAGTCATTGAATAACTTCTTAAAATGACTTGAAATCAATAGACACTGTAAAAACACTAAAAGTCCGGGACAACTGTTAAAAATTGTCTCGGACTTTTTTAAATTTTAGGGACGCAAAAGCGTCCCTTATTTTGTATTATTTATATCCCATCTGAATGATACAAGCTTTGCTGCCTTGTTGTTGTCAAGCATATTGTTGTTAGTTATCGTTGATAAATCAAGGTATCTGTAATTGGTTTTCTCGTCGTTGCTTCCAACTTTCTTGAAAATCGACAATATTGCGTCTTTTCCCTGATTCCTTTGTACAACAACACCTAAATGATGATTTTTTCTCATAAATGATATTATGTCCGATGCCGTAACAAGCAGTTTGTCACTTACATTGTAGACGCCGGTATATGACGAATCATCGGCATTTTTTATGAAACAAAGAATAAAATCCACAAGATTGTGAACGCAGCACATCTGAAATCCATACTGACCTGTACCATACACAAAACAAGTATTACTCTTGGCATCTGTTATTTTTGAAACAAGATTCTCGTAATACTCCTTTGTGTAAGCCTGTGCAGGACGAACAATTGCTGCAATTACGTCCTTGTTCTTTTTAAGTTCGTCAGCAAATGCCTTTTCCGAATTGAGCTTTAGATTTGCGTAATTTGTAATTGGTTTAAGTGCATCATCTTCTCTTATCGGCTCTCTTGTTTTCGGAAAATCATATACCTGATATGTGCTTACCATAACAAAATGCTTTACATTTTTTTCAAAAGCATATCTGTAAAAGAACTTATCGCACGACTTTGCTATTGCCATTTCGTTATCCGTTATTATGTGACCAAAATCGTTATCGACTGTACACGCAATATGTACGATGTCATCAATCTGATTATTGTCCAATATTTCCGCATAAGCATTTTTATCATTCTGAGCAGCAGCGATAAATGAGTAGTTCGGTTTTTCGTCATTATAGTGGCATTCTTCTGTATCGACAGCAATAACGGCATTTCCTTTTTTAAGAAGTCCTGAGCAGACATGCTTACCGATGAGACCACAGCCACCTGTAACTAATACTGTATTCATTGTCAAATCCTCCCATCTCAGAATCGAAAGGTAGTCAAAGCCTTGGCGACTTTTCTTAACGCATTGATTCTTTAATCCGATATTATTATTTTAACACATTTCCGCAGATAAATCAATGTACATAATTAACCAATTTAAGCATAAAAAATTGTCAGTCTCAAGCGGTTATGACTCAAGACTGAACAAATCGGAACTAAAATCAAATTAATAAACTAATTCTCCTTGACATCGCCGTCTTTATATGCGATGGGGTTATCGTTTACTTCTTTTATATAAAGTTCAACGGTAGGTGCAATGGACGCATAGGTTTCGCTCCATGCAGTACCTCTTGCTGAAGCTCTGAGGTTACTGTCAAGGAGTTTTCCGCAGTCCGTTGAAACGCCCTTTGAGAAGTCGAAAGTCGGATTTGCCGCAGCGAGGTCTTCCATTGAGTTTTTCATATCGACCATTTCCTGAGTCCAGCCGTAGTCCTTGAACATCTGGTCATCTGATATAGCTCTTACGTCGTTATTAAGCAATGTATATCGTTTACAGTCAAGGTATCTTGCGACACCTTCCGGGTTCTGACCGTTTCTTACCATTACATATGCGTCCATACCTGTTGGTATGTAATATGCATCGGAATCGGGGTCTTTAGGCATTGGTACAAAGAATGCGTTCTCGCCAAAAGCTTTCTTCCACTGTGAAGGTTCACAATAGAACTGATATAATCCGCATGGGTAGAAAAGCAATTTTCCTTCGCCGATATATGACGGCTTATCTGTCCAGCCATAATCGCCAACGCCTATGGCTATACAGTTTTTATTATACAAATCGTACAGATAATTCTGAACACGTTCCATACTTGGGTCGCCGATATTGCAGACAAGCTTCTGATTTTCGACTGTTACCGGAGGTACTCCGGTAGTGTTCATAAGTCCGAATTCAAACCACCAGCCGTCTATACCGAATTTATTGTTATCTGTATCGACGAATTTAAGCAGCATATCCTCGAAAGTATTCCAATTCCAGTTGCCGTTTTTGTAAAGCTCAGCAGGGTCTTTAAGACCTGCTTCGGCAACAGTATCCTTATTGTATATTACGGCACAGTTATCGCCTGTAACTGAGACGACTGTGACATAGTGATTTCCGTTCCATTTAAGTGAGTCATTCACGTCTTTAACGTCCGTCCAGAGAGGAGACTGAAAGTCGACGTAATCGTCAACAGGAGTAAACATACCTCTGACAGCACCCTTTGGGAAAGCGTCCATATCGCCTGCCGGAAAGAAGTCTATACCTTCGCCGGCATTTATAGCAGCTGTAAGTTTTTCGTATCGGTTATCCCAGTCAACCTTGTAGAACTTGATATTACCGCCGTAGCGTTCCTGAAAGAGGGCAAGCTCTATTGGAACATTTTTGCCTGAAGAATCAGGGTTTATGTCCCATGTTGACATCCATTTTATAGTTTTGTTCTTTAAGTCGCCTTTAAGCATATCGTCGCCCGATGCGATGCTGTTCAGTTCCTCACGGGTTGACGAATCAAGGTCCTTGTTATATTTTCCATCTGACTGCTTATTTTTATTGCCGCACGAAAAAACGGCAAGAGACGTTGCAACGGCAAGTATAGCGGCAACATAAAGTTTTACATTTCTCATAAGCGCAGCTCCTTTACACGACCTTCTGCTTAAACGGTAGGCGGTCATAAATTTAATAAAACAACTATATTTGCGGCATATTGTAGTGATACAATTTGTATAATTATAATATCTCCGATTAACTATTAACATTAATTATACACTTAAAAATCTTTTGTGTCAATCGCCATTTTCAATAGATTTCCCACCATTTTATCAGCAATATCCAACAACAGACAGAGAAATATTTGTACATATTGTTAATAAAATGTAAAAAAATATTGTGCTTAAATTAAGTTTCCATTAAGCACAATAATTATATTTTTATTTTTT
>JALCDN010000054.1 GCA_022641595.1 Ruminococcus sp.
GTGCAGCAGCTGCAAGGAAACCTTCCGAAAGCGTGCTGTCGCACTATGAGGGAGGTTGACACAGCAGATGCCGTGCATAGTTGTTTTTTCTCAAAAGGAGTTTTTAGAGATGCCCTTAAGGTAAAAGAAAAAGCCCGAAAAAATTCGGGCTTTTAAAATATGGGGTGGAAGATGGGATTCGAACCCACGGTCTTCGGGACCACAATCCGACGCTTTAACCAGCTAAGCTACATCCACCATAAACAGGAAATAAAAATAACGAATCGCTCCGATGAAAAGAGGAGCGTTCGTATTGGTGCGCCTTATTGGACTCGAACCAATGGCTTACTGCTTAGAAGGCAGTTACTCTATCCAGCTGAGTTAAAGGCGCAAATGGAGCGGGTGATGGGAATCGAACCCACGTAACCAGCTTGGAAGGCTGGAATTCTACCATTGAACTACACCCGCATTGTTTATTGAGTTTCAACAAGATTAATTTTAGCATATTTGCAGTGAGTTGTCAAGCAAATTTTAAAAAAATTCAAAAATTACAGTTATATTTTTCACGACATTTATAGTGAAAATTTGTACAATATGACGGTGAGACCGCTTTCACAGGAAAATTTTTTAAAATTGAGTAAAGTCCTTTTTTTTTGTCGGAAAATGTAGTATAATAAGGGTGTCTCTAAAAACCTGTTTTTGCAGATTTCATAGTCAAAAGCTCCCAAAATCACGTCATTAATTTTTGACAAACTGAGGTTTTTAGAGGCACCCATAAGTTTATGTTAGAAAGTTTGAGGTGCAGTTTATGATCAGCAATTACTCTCTTGGCGTAGATATCGGCTCTACTACCGTTAAAACTGTCATTACCGACAAAAATAAAAATATTATTTATTCAAAATATCAGCGTCATTTCTCTAAAGTCAAGGAAACTGTTCAGGAACAGCTCGCCACTATAAGCGAACAGTTCGGCGACGAAAAGTTTTCCGTCTGCATTACAGGCTCGGCAGGTATGGGCCTCGCCGAAAGTGCAGGCATTCCTTTCGTTCAGGAAGTAAATGCTGCATTTATCGCCGTAAAAGAAAGCAAACCCGATACGGACGTCGTTATCGAACTCGGCGGAGAGGACGCTAAAATTATCTTCTTTACCGGCGGCGTCGAACAACGTATGAACGGTTCGTGTGCCGGCGGTACAGGCGCTTTTATCGACCAGATGGCTACTCTGCTCGGCGTTTCGGCATCAGAACTCGATGAGCTTTCCCTCAAAGCACAGAAAGTCTATCCGATTGCCTCAAGATGCGGCGTTTTCGCCAAATCCGATGTTCAGCCGCTTCTCAATCAGGGTGCTGCAAGAGAGGATATCGCTGCAAGTATCTTTCAGGCTGTCGTTGACCAGACGGTATCGGGTCTTGCACAAGGTCGCTCTATTGAGGGAAAAGTCCTCTTTCTCGGCGGCCCACTCTCGTTTCTCAAGGGCTTGCGTCACGCTTTCGTGAAAACACTCGGTCTGTCAGACGAAAATGCCGTTTTTCCTGAAGAAGCCCCCGTTTTTGTCGCATACGGCTGCTCACTATTCGCCGCCGAATCCGGAGACGCTTATACTATGCCGGAGCTTTTCTTTAAGCTCGAAAATGCCCGTGCATCTGCCGCAATCGTCACCAGCGAACCTCTCTTTGAGTCTCAGGCTCAGTACGACAGCTTTATAGAACGTCATAAGAAATTTGACCTGAAATATGAGGATATCCACACATACAAAGGCAACGCTTACCTCGGTATAGATGCAGGCTCAACTACCACAAAGCTTGTTCTCATTTCGGAGGACGGCGGTCTGCTTTACAGCCACTACTCGTCAAATAAGGGTCAGCCACTTGACAGAATCGTCTCTCAGCTCAAGGAAATCTATAAGGAGAAAAATCCAGACATAACCATAAAAGGCTCTGCCGTAACAGGCTACGGCGAAGACCTTATAAAAGCAGGACTTTCCGTTGATTTCGGCATCGTCGAGACCGTTGCCCACTTCAAGGCAGCTTCATATTTCTGCCCAGATGTCGACTTTATAATAGATATCGGCGGTCAGGACATAAAATGTTTTAAAATAAAAAATGGTGCGATAGACAGTATTATGCTAAATGAGGCTTGCTCGTCAGGCTGCGGCTCGTTTATACAGACATTCGCTATGGCTCTGGGCTATGATATTTCGGAGTTTTCACAGCTCGGACTTTTCGCTGCACACCCTGTTGACCTCGGTTCACGCTGCACAGTCTTTATGAACAGCAGCGTAAAACAGGCTCAGAAGGACGGCGCAACCGTCGAGGATATCTCGGCAGGCCTTTCGTCATCTATCATTAAGAACGCTGTATATAAGGTAATCAGAGCAAAGTCAATCGACGAACTCGGTAAAAATATCGTCGTTCAGGGCGGTACTTTCCTAAACGATGCCGTTCTTCGCTCATTTGAAAAGGAACTCGGCAGAAATGTTATCCGTCCCGCTATTTCGGGACTTATGGGAGCGTTCGGCTGTGCTCTCTATGCAAGGGAAATGAATATCGAAAAGTCAAAGCTTGTTGACCTTTCAACACTTGAGGACTTCAGTTACTCCTCTAAAACCGTCAATTGCGGCGGCTGTACCGCCAACTGCTCACTTAATGTAATATCATTCCGAAATGGCGGCAAATTCATTTCGGGAAACCGATGCGAAAAGGGCGGCGGCAAATCAAAGCTAAACAACGTTCCAAACCTCTATGATTACAAATATACCGGAATACTGAATATCAATAAGTCCGGTCAGCCTGAGCATCCCCTTGCAAAGGTCGGACTTCCGCTTGCACTGAGCTTCTACGAGCAGATGCCGTTCTGGCACACACTTTTTACTCAGCTCGGCTTCGAGACCGTCATTTCCGACGAAAGCTCACGTCAGACTTATTACCTCGGTCAGCATACCATTCCGTCCGACACTGTGTGCTATCCGGCAAAGCTTACCCACGGTCATATCGAAAATCTCCTCAACAAGGGTGTGGATTTCATCTTCTACCCGTGTATGAGCTACAATATCGACGAAGGTCAGAGCGATAACCACTTTAACTGCCCGATTGTCGCATACTATCCTGAGCTTCTTCTTGCAAATAACTCACGCCTCGACAATAAAAATTTCCGACACCCGTATATGGACCTCAACAGGAGGAAAAATGTTATCAAGGTTATGGCGGAAACACTCAAAGAATTTAACGTCAAAGGCAAAATTCCTGCCGCCGTCGATAAGGCTTATGAGGCTCTTGAAGCACATAATGCCGACATAGCAAAACGTGCGGACGAAATCGTCAGACAGGCACGCTCGGAGGGTCGAAGCATCATCGTTCTTGCAGGCAGACCGTACCACATAGACAAGGAAATCAACCACGGTATCCACAAGCTTATTACAAGCCTCGGAATGGCTGTAATTACTGAGGACAGCGTTGCTGCTCTCGCTTCTACCCCGAAGCTTGGCGTTCTTAATCAATGGACATACCATGCAAGACTCTACCGAGCCGCTCAGTATGTTACAACTCAGCCAGATATGCAACTTATTCAGCTCGTTTCATTCGGCTGCGGCATCGACGCCGTTACTACGGACGAAATCCGCTCTCTGCTCGAAGCCTCAGGCAAGCTGTATACCCAACTCAAAATCGACGAGATAAATAACCTCGGTGCCGCTAAAATCAGACTAAGAAGCCTTGCGGCTGCCATAAAAAATAAGGAATAGGAGGTTAATATGACAGAATATGCCCATTTTACAGAGGAAATGAAAAAAACTCACACAATTCTTATACCAAATATGCTGCCAATTCATTTCAAACTTATTGCAAGCATTTTCGAGGCTCATGGCTATAAAATGGAACTTCTCGAAAATGACTCCAGAGCCGTCGTCGATGAGGGACTCAAAAACGTCCACAACGATGCTTGTTACCCTGCACTCCTTGTTATCGGTCAGTTTATAGATGCCCTGAAAAGCGGCAAATATGACCTGAATAAGACCGCTTTGCTCATTACTCAGACAGGCGGCGGCTGCCGTGCATCAAACTATATTCACTTGCTGAGGAAAAGTATTGCTAATAATTTTCCGCAAGTACCGGTAGTTTCGCTCAATTTCAGCGGTCTCGAAAAGGAAAGCGGATTCAAGGTAACGCCACTTATGTTCCTTAAAATGATTTACGCCGTGCTTTACGGTGACCTGCTTATGAGCCTTTACAATCAATGCAGACCTTACGAACTCGTCAAAGGCTCGTCGGAACTCGTCCTCAACAAGTGGCAGACCCATATGAAAAAACTTTTCCGCACAGGAACAAAATATATGAACACCTCCTCGCTATACAACAGAATACTTAACGATTTTGCCGAAATTAAAAGAAGTAAAGTCAAAAAAGTTCAGGTTGGCATCGTCGGCGAGATTTATGTCAAATATTCACCGCTTGCCAACAATCACCTTGAGGATTTCCTCATTTCAGAGGGCTGCGAACCTGTTGTACCGTCACTTCTCGAATTCGTTATGTACTGTGCCGTAAGCACTGCTGTTGACGGAAAACTCTACAGTTTCCACGACAAATCCACATTTTTAAACGGTATCGGCTATAAGCTCATCTACCGAAAACAAAAGGAAATGATAAAAATCATCAAAAAGCACAGAGTTTTCACTCCTCCGCATGATTTCGAGCATCTGCGTAAGCTCGCCGACAAGTACATCAATCAAGGCGTTTCTATGGGCGAGGGCTGGCTTATTCCCGCCGAAATGGCGGCTCTTGTGGAATCAGGTACGGAAAATATCATCTGCGCACAACCTTTCGGTTGTCTGCCAAACCATATTGTCGCAAAAGGTATGTCAAGAGCTATAAAGTCAGGATATAAAGACGCAAACATCGTCGCTATCGACTATGACCCGGGTGCGACAAGAGTCAATCAGGAAAATCGCATAAAACTTATGCTTGCCAATGCTAAGAGGAACAAATCATGATTAAAAACAGACACGGCGAAATTATCGACGAAAGAAAAACTAAAATTACAAATATAAGCTGTGGCAGTCACGTTGCTGTTATGATTGCAAACGACTTTGAGGACTCTCAGGAAGCCGCTTTGTGTCTGCTTTACAACACCACAGGCGGTCGGCTTGCACTTGAAGTTCTGACTAAACCAATAATCTCAAAGCTCGTCGGTCGGTTTATGGACTCTCCTGCCTCAGCCGTACTCATTCCTGCGTTCGTCCGCAAAAACCACATCGACATCTCACAATATGACCTGAACGGCGTTTTTACCTATAATCAGTTCTTTACACGCAAAATCAGAAACGGTATGCGTTCTGTAGACTACAATCCTGATTCATTTATAAGTCCTTGTGACGCTAAGCTTTCAGTGTACAAAATCTGCCCCAAAAGCGTATTCTGTATCAAAAACAGTCCGTACAGAGTTCGTGACCTGCTTGCAAATGACGAGCTTGCAAAAAAATATAACGGCGGCTGGTGTATGATTTTTCGCCTTGAGGTTTCGGATTACCACAGATACTGCTATATCGACAACGGAACAAAAAATGAAAATACTTTCATAAATGGTGAGCTTCATACCGTAAATCCTGTCGCTCTCGGACATTATAATGTGTACAAGCGTAACTGCCGTGAGTTTACAACACTTCACACCGATAACTTCGGCGATGTCACACAGGTTGAGGTCGGAGCTATGATGGTCGGAAAAATTGCCAACCTCCATCAACAGCACTCCTTCTGCCGTGGCGACGAAAAGGGTATGTTTATGTTCGGCGGCTCAACTATCGTTCTGCTCGTTCAAAAGGAAAAAGTTTTACCCGATTCAGATATTCTTGCCAATACAGCTCAAGGCTTTGAAACTGCCGTGAAACTGGGCGAAAAAATAGGTACCTCTTACAGTATTTCAAAAAGACAATAATAAATTATTGCTATACTGTAAATTTTTTTTGAAAATGTTTGTAATTTCAGTTTTAATGTGGTATAATAGTAAACAGTATTATTATAGAGAGATTGTCACCTCTGATATCCGCTTCTAAGAAAAATTTATGTACCACATATTTGCTTTTAAACTGCCTTGCAGTGCAAATAAGTATGCCCTCGACAATTTATTTTTCTTTACGAAACAGGACGTTTGCGGTGACCAGAATTAACAACAAAGGAAATGATAAAATGGAAGATAAAAAAAACTTTCCTATCCTGAAAACAGTTATCGTTGTATTGCTTTCAATACTTATTATTTGCTCACTCGGCGTTAACATACTGTTTTCACGCAACAGAACTCCTCACTTAATGGGCAAGTACATTTACGTCGCAAGAGACTCATCTATGAACAATGAAGTGCCTCAAGGCTACGCCGTTATCGCCAAATCTGCAGATAACCTCGAAATCCCTCAGGGCAGCGTCGTTCTCTGTAAGCTCGACGGTCAGGATAATATCAGCCTTCGCACTATTTATAAAATCGTTATTGACGATAAAACAGGTCAGGAGGCTTTCTACCCGGCTACAGACGAAGTACAGGGCGTTGAGCTTTCAATTCCTCGTGAAAATATTGTTGCTCTCTGCTCAGGTTATCAATCAAGTGCTGAGCTCGGCAGATTTATTACTTTTGCTACAAACTTCAAAGGTATTCTCAGCCTTCTCATTCTTCCGTGCGTAATTCTCGTAATTCTTCTTATCCTCAGAATTTCTTCCTCAAGAGAAACCGATGATGATGACGAGGATACTTTATATGACTACAGCGGAAATGATAAAAATTCAAATAATCCTCCGGAAAATGTACAGCCTCAGATGCAGCCTCAGCCACAATCACAGCCTCAGCAGCCTCTGCCTAACACGGAACCTGCACGATATGAGGGTGCTCATGCTGCTCCAAAGCCGCTTTTCAATCCGGAACAGGATCAGCCCACAGGCAACGAATTTGAACGTAAAAAAATGTCTATCGCTGAAAACTTCAGTAAGAAAAAAGTTAATCCCGATTCACCTTACCAAAAGGAAAAAGAACGTACTATGCAATTTAAGGCTATTCGTGAGGCTACTGCTCAGTTTGCGGCTCAACGTGATGCTACTTCTCAGTTCGCACCTCAGCGTGATGCTACAATGCCTTTCAGAGCTATGCAGACAAGTACAGCAGAATCAAGCTTCGCTGCAAGAAATGTAGGCGGTCAGTCTTCAACTGCTCCTACAGCCGGTGCTCTGCGTGAGGAAATGCTAAGACGTACTGCCGAAACCGAAAGAAATGCTGCCGCAAACAGCACAAGAAGCAGTACAGCAAATGATAATACACTCATTCTTCCTGCCTCGGAAATCCCACGCACACAGCCACTAAGAACACGTCAGTCTTCATCGCAGGTTGGCTCTTACGCTTCAGGTCGTAAAGGAAATGTTCCGAATATCGACGATATTATCAGTAAAAAGGACGCTGAAGCTGCTGCAAAACCAAAAGTTATTCCTAAGAACGCATCCGCAGCTAAGAGAAGCTCTATCGAAGCTATGTCCGTTGACGATTTGCTCAAGGTCATCGAAAACGAAAAGAAAAAACTCTGATTTCGCAATATCATAATGGACGCAGACGGATTTTCACGCCTTTCAGACGTGAAAATCTCAGGATTCAGTCGGAATTGAAATCTTTGCTGAATCCAAAAATCTGTTCCGACTGAATCCCAGCTTGCGTACGCAAGCCGTCTGCGTCATTGAATAAGTTAAAAAACCGAAGACTTTAAGTCCTCGGTTTTTTTGTGTTCAGAGAATTTTTCTGAAAAGCCCGTGCTTTGTGCAGTACCAGAGAAGCATTCCGTGACGGTGGCTGCTTAGCCTTACCTGCATATTCCATTCGGGGTAGAGCTTTACAATACGAAGGTCATCACCTGTCAGAAATGCAACAAACGAAATGTAATGGCCTTTTGTCATCTCGTGTTCGGACGTGATATACCATTCGCCGTCGGAATCGGAGATATTGAGCGTAGAATCGTCCTTTTGAGGAACAAGGGATTTCAGCGGACTTCCGCAGCAGGAGACCTGTGCTTTGCCGGAACATACGGTCAGACTGCCGCATTTCGGACAGACATAAAATTCTGATTTATTCATATTACCCTCCGCAGCGTCATTCAGACTCAAAGTGCCGCAAAGAAGCTGCTGAATATTGACATTCAGTGCGGCGGAAAGCTCCGGCAGGAGAGATACGTCCGGACAGCCGAGACCTCTTTCCCACTTTGAGACAGTTTTGTCGCTGATGTTCATAATTTCGGCGAGCCGACGCTGAGTGAGTCCGAGGGACTTACGCAGAGTTAAAATAAGTTCGCCTGTTTTTTTGCAGTCCATAAAATCATCTCCCGAAAACATTATAAGGCAAAAATCTGCGAATTACAATAAACGCTCCGTAGAGAACGGTGAAATCAGTTGAAAATCCACGAGAGAATTGACATTATATAGCTTTGTGTACCCTCGGAGTAGACGGCTTTTACGCCTGTTGAAGGTCGGTCGGTAATGATGTTGTCAACGCCAAGAGTAATAAGCTCGTCCATTTCGGCACGAGTGTCAACCGTCCATGCGAAGACTTTTTTGCCGTTCATATGGGCGGTGCTGACAACGTTCTGCGTTATAAATCTTTGATTAAGACTCATGGCGTCGATGTATTTTAGTCTTGAGTAACTGCTGTAGGTTATGACGTTGGTAATAATTCCTGTTTTGATGTGGGGGTAGGTTTTTTTTACCGCTTTAAGGGCTGAATATGAAAATGAGGTGATGTAGCAGGAGTCGTCGCAGTTGTATTCCTTGACAAGCTTTGCGGTTTTGATGGCGGTTTGTGACGCATTGCCAAAGCTTTTAACTTCAATATTAAGGTTTATGTCATCGCCAACGAGGTCGAGTACGTCCGAAAGAAGCATAATGCGGGCATCGCTGTATTCTTCGCTGCACCAGCTGCCGCAGTCGAGCTGGGAAAGCTGATCATAAGTGAGGTCGCTGACATTTTTGTCAACACCTGTAATACGCTTGAGCGACTTGTCATGAAAGACGACAACCTGACCATCAGCACTCTGCTGGACGTCAAGTTCGATGTAGTCAGCCCCTTGCTTTACGGCTTTCAGGAAAGCGTAGGACGTGTTTTCTGGAGCGTCATAGGACGCTCCACGATGAGCAGAGACCTTTGTGCGGGCCAGAAAGCTCATTCCAAGGCCTATATTATCTTCGGAAATATTTTGAATGTATGAGTAATTGAGGAAGATACTCAGTGCGACAACAACAGCCGTGCAGACCCGGACTTTTTTGCTGTGCAGGTTTGGTCTGTCAAAACTTACCGTCACAAGCTCCGGCTGAGAGTTATCGGAGAAGAAACAGAACGTAAGGTATGAAAACAGCACCGGCAGAACAAGCACAGATGATATTACGGTCATTATGTTTACAATATCGCTGAAGACCTTGAGTGCTGAGGAAGCGGCTATTACAGGACTTGAAAATCCTTTTATAATGTAAGCGGCAAGAAAACTCATAACGAAAATTGCAGCGGCACAAAGTGCGGTCAGAAAGACGCTCCAGAGGATAATTGAAGCCGCAAGTGTTATGCGTCTGCCTTTTGTGAGAGAACGGCTTTTCTTTATACATTTTCCGAAAGAAAGGTTGGTGAGTGTGAAAAAATGGAGACTGTAAATGCGGCTTATTAGGAAAAGCGACAGCAGAATAACGGCAACGATATATATGCGCAGTGCCATTTTTGCGTCTGAGGAGTCAGTAATAAGACGGTTTGTTGGGATTCCGATAGCACTCAGAAGAACTGAAGCGGTTGTTAGCTGAGTAAGCGGAAGCAGCATATAAAGGTAAGGCAAAGCAATCAGGTTGCGTGGTCTTAACATACGAAAAGCTGTTTTAAAACCTGCATGGAACATTCCAAGTACACCTATGCGTACTTTACTTCTATAAGCCGAAAGGTAGGCAATGATTGCCGAAATTTCAATGAGAGTCGTGAATGCAACAGCAGTAATTATAACAAAAATAATGAATATTACAAAAGGTGCTTTGAAGAACTTTCCGACATTTTCTGCTGTGATGTAAGTCATTTTAACTGATTTCATTCCAATATTTATAAGCAAAATTACTATCGGAGCACCAATTGCTGTAAGAATCAGTTTGTATAGCAGCTCAAAAAGAATAAGAGTTGGCATAGCTCTGAAAAAAGCACCGGCAGATTTAAAATAACGTCCCATTTTGCACCTCGGTATATAAATAAGTATTATAAAGTGGTATCTCTAAAAACTTCTTTTGAGAAAAAAGCAGCTATGCACGGCATCTGCTGTAAATATTATACAATATTTTCACCCGATATGTCAACTAAATATGAATAATTTCACAAGTTTTCTTAAATCCGCCGCTGCCGACCGCAGACTGCTTACGAATGTAAGCAGGATTCAGTCGGAACTGAATTACCGCTTAAAAAGGTTTTATTCCGACTGAATCCGTTGATGTTCACCGCCGTAAAGGCGGCGAACATCAGTCTGCGGTCGGCAGCGGCGGATTAGGAAAAAATTCAGCCTTTTTAACCAATAGTTTTCAAATCCTCTTGACTTATTCGGCTTTATGTAATATAATAAAGATAATTGTCAGCAAAGACACAATTTTGTTAGGAGGCATGACCGTGAAAAAAAGCAGAAAATCCACTTTCTTCATCGTCTGCGCTTTGATTCTTTTGTTTGCAGCATCGTCAGTTCTGGGTATAAGAACTCAGTATGGCGATATCGTAACTACCCGTGTAAAGGGAGTTCAGGATATCCGTCTCGGTATAGATATACAGGGCGGTGTCGACGTTACCTTTAAACCGTCGGATAACTACGATGCTTCTGAAGATCAGCTCAGCGCAGCTACAGAAGTTATCAAGGCAAGACTTACTTCACTCAATATCAACGACAGTGAGGTCTACAGCGACAGCAAAAGCGACCGTGTAATCGTTCGTTTTCCATGGCAGGCAGGCGAAAAGAATTTCGACCCTGAAGCCGCTGTAAAAGAACTCGGAGAAACCGCCGAGCTTACTTTCCGTAAGGGCGAGGAAACAGAAACCGATGCCAGCGGAAATAAAATTCCTAAGGGCGAAATCGTACTGAACGGTGCAGATGTAAAAAGTGCCAAGAACGGTCAGCAATATGACCAGGACAAGGGCAAATATGTCTACGCTGTTATCCTTAAGCTTACCGAAGAGGGCAGAAAAAAATTCTCGGCAGCAACAGGTGAGCTTGCAGGTACTTCTACCCCGATGTCAATCTGGATGGATAATATCGAAATCTCAGCTCCTACTGTAAGCTCTCAGATCGACAGCGATGAGGCTACTATCACAGGCTCATTTACCTATGATTCATCAAAGGCTCTCGCAGATAAGATAAGCTCAGGTGCTTTGCCGTTTAAAATGGATACAACAAGCTTTAAGACCATCTCACCTACAATGGGTGCAGGTTCTCTTGATGCTATGATTCTTGCAGGTATTATTTCGTTCTGCTGCATTGCAGTGTATATGATGATTCTTTACAGACTGCCTGGCTTTGTAGCCGTAATCGGTCTTATCGGACAGGTTACAGGAAGCCTTGCCGCCGTTTCAGGCTGGTTCCCGTTTATGCCGAGCTCTACACTTACTATACCCGGTATAGCAGGTATTATCCTCGCCGTTGGTATGGGTGTTGATGCCAATATCATCACCGGCGAAAGAATCAAGGAAGAACTTGCTTCAGGAAAATCACTCGACTCTGCATTGAGAGTTGCCTACAAGAGAGCGTTTGCCGCTATCTTCGATGGTAACATCACTATGATAATCGTCGCCGTTATCCTTATGGGAGCTTTCGGCGTTCCATCAAGCCTCTGGGCAAAAGTTTTCCACTTCCTCTTCTTCGCATTCGGTGCAACTACAGAGGGCGTTATTTACTCATTTGGCTATACGCTCGTTGTCGGTATCGCTCTTAACTTCCTTATGGGTGTGTTCTGCTCAAGACTTATGCTTACTTCACTTGCAAAGTTCAAGCCTTTCAAGAACAAAAAACTTTACGGAGGTAAGACTAAATGAGTAATTCGGTTAAAATCTATAATTTCTGCGGAAAACTGAAAATGGTTATCGCAATTGCAACAACAGTCTTCCTCATTGCAGTTATCGGCTCGTTTGTACTCGGTGTTGACGTCGCTATCGAATTTAAGGGCGGTACTATCATCACCTACACCTACAGTGGTGATATCAATACAAATGATGCAGAAAAGGTAATCTCCGATGCAGTCGGAACAAGCGTCAGCGTCAGCGAGGGCAAGAGCCTCAGCACAGGCGATAACAACCTCACAATTCAGTTTACTTCCAAAGACGGTCTTACTGCTGACAAGCAGGCTGCTCTTACAGATACGCTCCAGAAAAAGTTCGCCGACAACAGCATAAAGCTTTTTGACTCGAACGACGTAAGCCCTACAACAGGTAGAGAGTTCTTTGTAAAGTGCCTTGTTGCCGTAATTTTTGCATCACTTATCATCGTCCTTTATATCGCATTGAGATTCAAGAAAATCGGTGGTATTTCGGCAGGTGTGTGTGCAGTAATCGCACTTTTCCACGACCTTATGGTTGTATATGCAACGTTTATCGTCTTCAGATTTGAGCTGAACGCCAATTTTATGGCGGTTATCCTCACAATTCTTGGTTACTCGATAAACGATACCATCATCATTTACGACAGAATCCGTGAAGACAAAACGCTTATGCCGAAATCGACAATGCGTGAAATTGTAAACACAGCTTGCTCACAGACTCTTACACGTTCGATAAGAACATCGCTTACAACACTTGGTACAATGGTTATCGTTTCCGTAGTAGTTATGATAAGCGGCTATGATTCACTGCTTAGTTTCTCGATACCGCTTCTGTTCGGACTTACATCGGGTGCTTATTCGTCAATCTTTGTAGCAACGAACCTCTGGGTTAAGTGGCTCGACCACAAGGACGCAAAGAAAGGCATTTCTAAGGAAAAGGCAAAGGCTTAAAATAAACTTATTGAATAATATAGAAGACGCTGTACTTGAAAGCAAGTACAGCGTTTTTTAGTAAAAATCAAAATGCCCAAACATTTTTGTTTGGGCATAAATTGTATAAAACAAAGATCCCATGCAGTCAAGTAAAATAAAGACTACACAGGCTATATGGTGGTTGGGGTGGAAGGATTTGAACCCTCGGAATAACGGAGTCAGAGTCCGTTGCCTTACCGCTTGGCGACACCCCAGAGTGAAGTCGACTGTATCAGTCAACTATTATATTATATCACTACCGGAGTTAAAAGTCAAGGGAGAAATAATATTTTTTTGTTTTAACTTATGTGAAACGGAGTTTCAAATTTTGTTGAAATTATTCTGCACTGTCAACGATAGTGACTTTTGAGTTTGTAAAATCGTTGTAAACGTCGTGACCGAAAATGGAGTAAAGAAATTCTGTGTTTTTGGTTGTATAGTGTTCAGATATAATAAAAGAGTAGCCAAGGCCAACATATGTGTTGTAGCAGTTGCCTGTATATGCACATGAATTAGTGTTGGAGCAGAAAAGTGGATTTTTCTGATTTACGACCATAATAATATCCGAAACAGCGGCGATAATCCAAATTACGGCAAAAAACAAGATAACAGCCAAGACTTTTTTAATATATTTTTTCATAATAAATCTCCTGAATTTTACAGAAAGTAATGTTATTATAACATTACTACATTTAAAAGTCAACTAAAATGACAAATTTTGTCAAAACACGAAAAAGCTGTTTCTTATTTGAAACAGCTTTTTACATTATTGATAGCAGAAGTTACGGCATAATGATGCTGAAGCAGACGTTTTTGCCGTTCTCACCGCTTATAACGACCTTGAACTTATGGTAATCTATGATTGACTTAGCAATAGCAAGACCGAGACCGTATCCGCCTGTACTTCGTGAGCGTGATTCGTCGCTGCGGTAGAATCTTTCAAAAACCTTGTCACGTTCGGATTCCGGGATACTTGAGCCTGTGTTGAAGACTGAGAGGACTTTCTTTTCGCCCTGTTTAGCGAGGGTTATATGAATTTCGCCCTTGTCGCCCGAGTGCTTGATAGCGTTGTCGATGAATATAGCCGCCATTTGCTTGATATGACGTTCGCTGGCTGTAATGAAGATGTCGTCCTGAACATCGACGGTAAATTTCTTATCTGCCTCGAAAGCCTGACATTCAAAAGGCAGTGCGGTATTAAGAATCGCCTTGCTGAGGTTAAATTCGGACGTTACAATATTTGCCGAATTGTTTTCAATACGGGTGAGGTTAAGCAGGTCATTTACCAAAGCACTCATACGTTCGGTTTGTGATTTGATGTAAGTTAGCCATTTGTTTTCGCCGATTTCGCCTGCAAGGACATCGGCATTGGCAGAAATTATTGTCAGAGGAGTTTTAAGCTCGTGGCTTGCATCAGAAACAAACTGTTTCTGTTTCTCGAAAGCCTTTTTGACCGGTTCGACACTTTTGCGTGAGAGGAATACAACGAGAATTGAGATAAGTACGAAACTTACAAGACCTATAAGAATTGAAGTTTGCATAAGCTTGTCGAGCATCTGAACTTCGGCAGATTTATCAGTAAAAACGAAAACTGTGCCGTTATTTTTATTGACCTTGTAAAACTGTAGTGAGCCTATCATACCTGTTTTAGCGCCGTCTTTGTTTATAGCGTTGATGTACTGTTGGGCGAGGGTTGAGTTAATGTCGCTGCCGTTTAGCGTGTTAAGAAACTTGCCGGCGGTATCTGACATAACTACAAAGAAGTCTATCGACGAAGCGGTTTGCGGCGGAATACCTGTTGGTTTGCCTATGTGGCGGTCATCGCTTGGTGAGGGCATTGTAGCTTGTGAAGTATCGGCGGCAGGAATAATAACGCTGTAACCGTTCAGGACACTGGCAGAGGCTGCTGTGAGGCTCATATTTGAAAAACCGTCGGCATTTTCCTCGTCGCTGTTGGTATCTGTCTGTTCGTCGTTGTTATTTTTATAGTAATTTTGTGGACATTCGTAATCGGAATTTACTCTTGCGTCCGATGAAAAATTGGTGTCATACTGTGGCATATCGCCGTATTCCCACCAGAAGTGGTGACCATCATATGGAGGATTCTGTCCGTTATATGGATTGTCGTCTGGTTTTTCGCCGTGGTTCCACCAGTCCTGAGGAGGCGGACCTGCCTGAACATCGTTTGTCGTTGTGACAGCGGGCTGAGTTTGTACCTGTGCAGGAGCTGTGGTTACGGCAGGAGGCTGAGTTACGACAGTGTTTGGTGAGGTTGGTGTCTGAGTTGGAGCATTTGCCGATTGATAGGCATCTGTAGGCTGCAAGGCAGGATTTGCGTTTTGCGGTTGTGAGTCCTCTGCGGATTCAGGCGGAGTAGTTTCGGCAGCGTTACTTTCGGCAGGAGTGGAGGTGTGCTGAGGCTGCTGCTTTGTACCGTTTTGCACTGTAGTTGATACTGCTGACTGCGAGGAGGAGTCAACCGTTGTGGTTGAGGTTATGACGGTTGAGTTTTGGCTGTCAGCAGGCGGACGGCTGTCAGCAGGTTCGCTTTTGAAGCTGTTTGAGTCGCCCTGAGGTATGTAGGAAAATGTTGAAGTTTTCTCATCATAGCAGATGCTCGAGGCGATTTTGCTGAGTACCACGGTTGACTGATGCTCAAGCATTGTCTGCATAATGACGTTGATAGAGCCGAGAACGGCGATAAATACGGCAAGCAGAATTGACATTGTTGTCATAACGAATTTGAGCTGAAGTTTTTTAATCATATTCATGAAAAGCACCTCACTCGTTGAAATTTTCGAGGGAATATCCTATTCCACGGGCAGTTTTTATGAAGGCATCACAGCCTATTGCCGAGAGTTTTTTACGCAGAAACGATATGTAGACTTCAATGTTGTTGTATTCGACATCGCTCTCATATCCCCATATTTTCTCGATAATACGTTCTTTTGGAAGAATCTGGTGAGGGTTTGTCATAAGAAGCTCCATAATCTGAAATTCTTTTAAGCTGAGCTTAACATCGTTTGAGTTGCAAGAGACGGAGCAAGAATTTTTATTAAGGTCAAGGTCATTAAATGTGATGCGGTTATCGTCGATAAGCTCGCCTTTACGTCTTGTCAAGGCACGGATACGGGCAAGAAGCTCACCGGTTATGAACGGCTTTGTGAGGTAATCATCAGCACCGCAGTCAAGTCCGTTAATTTTGTCGTCAATTTCGCTTCTTGCGGTAAGTAGCAGAACAGGCGTTGAGATTTTGGCAGAGCGAAGTCTTTTAAGAATTTCCATACCGTTCATACCAGGCAGCATGATG
>JALCDN010000055.1 GCA_022641595.1 Ruminococcus sp.
TGGGCGATGAAAACATTGAAATACTTTTTATTTTGCGATATTTACTCTGCTTTAGAGTGAATGTCGCTGTTTTTATGCCTGCCAAAATTTTTGAACGTGTTTTACGGGGTTTTTAGAGGTGCCCTTATGTGATTGTTGCACAAACAGGAACAAACGTTGCAAAGCTTATAAAGTTATTCACAAGAAAGCCGTATAATCATGTATCACTTTCGGGTGATTTATTGCTGACAGAGATGTACAGCTTTTGCAGAAATTATCCCAGGGTTCCGTTGCCTGCTACATTCAACAAAGAAATAATAGGCGAGGGGACACTTGGACTATATAATAATATTCCGTGTGAGATTTATGAAGTGCCTGTAACTCATGAACAGAAGTGCGAGTTTAATTGTATAATGGAGCACTTTTTTGCATTCAGAAATGCTTATTCATATAATATACTTGGTTTGATTGCGATTTTTTTGAAAATCAGTTGGAGCAGAAAAAATAGATTCCTTTGTTCTCAATTTGTTGCGCATACATTTGTAAAGCTTGGAATAAAGCTTGAAAAGTCACCATGTCTTTATACTCCTGATGATTTCAGATATTTACCAAACGCAAAATTGATTTATCAGGGTGAACTAAACAGATGGCACTTTGAACAATGCTTTGCATTTGATTCAAATGCTACAATTGCTGTTAACCAAAAACAGTATCAGTGATGTAAGTTTGATTTCATCGGGTTCAAGCAGGTAACATTGATAGTAAAATTTATTTTTCTCTTTGAACGCTGATATATCAATAGTAACCGTTTTATCTGCCGCAGATAAGTAAAGTTGTTCAGATTTGATAACGGCACTTGCTGGCAGAAGCCTTTGAGTTGATAATTTATTATATGAATTTGTATATGATACTAAAAAAGCCCATATCCCTGATGTAATTAATAAGTATAAAAAGACTGCTGTAAATGCGGTTTTTTTATTTTTCATAATAACTCCTTGTGGTATTATCTGAAAATCTGATTTTAAAACATAGGTTTTTTGATATTTCGTTTATTTAAGTCCTGACAGTGCTCTGCCAATTGAAGCACCGATCAGTTGCCCTGAATATTTGACCTGATCTAATGTATTGCAGTGAGAACCAACTTCAATCAATAATGCTCCTGTAGAAAGATTCTGATTGTAGTTTCTGTAATCAAACATAATCGGACGTGTAAGACCGGGATAGTCTGTTTCCATTTGCTGTTGCAGCAATGATGCAAGTCTGAAATTTTTCATAAAGTCCGGCATATTCATAGTTCCGTCATCGCAACCTGATATTATCATTACCTGAGCTGCTTCTTTACCGTTTATAACAGCAAATGGCTGATAACCAACTCCATCGCCTGCAATTGCGTCACGATGAATGTCAAGAATAACTTTGATAGACGGATACTGCTGCATAATACTTTTTATAGTTTCGGCACTTCTGTCATATGAACCGTTATATGATGGATAGTCATGAATAGTTGTATTGTGTATTACTTTTATTCCTGATGCTTCAATTTGCTTTTGAATTTCCGTTCCGATCATAACAACATTTTTAGTTTCATCAGTAGTGCGATAGTTGAATGTTGCATCATAATAATCCCTGACAAAAGGTTCAAAGCTTTCTGTAGTGTGAGTGTGGTATATAAGAACCTGGGGTTGGTCTGAATTGTCAATTTTAAATTCCGGAAGAAGATTGCTTTCGTTATAGAGAGTAGCTGATTGAATATCTGTTTTATTGTTTACCTGTCCGGCTTTTTCGAGGTTGAAATAGTTGTTTCCGGTAAATTTTCCGTAAGTATTTCTTACAATAGTTCCGCCTTGAGTCCATTTTGTTGGATATGGCTTTGCTCCGGGATTTTCAGAGACAGAGTTATATGCTGACAAGTCATTATTAGATGCAACAGAGCTGTCGCCGCTTTCTTCGGAAACTCCGTATCCGACAGATAGGTCGAAATTTTCATTTATGGTATCTTCATAATCTTCGTTTAGTGAAAGGTTGTAAAATGGTTCATTTATTGCTTTGCCATTTAAATCAGCAGGATTTTTATAAAGTTGTATTTCGTCCGTCTTCTTCAGAAATCCATAGACGAATGGGAAAAGCTTGGTTGAAAAAGCAACTGTAAAAGGAGTAAGCAACAATACTGTTAATTTGATTAACGCTGATGTACGTCTGCGTCTGTGATTTCTCATTATCTCACCTCATTAATATTAACTCTATTTTAAAGTATATTCATAATGACATTGAAAAAATACTTAATGATATCTCTAAAAACTCCTTTTGAGAAAAAACAGCTATGCACGGCATCTACTGTGTCAACCTCACTCATAGTGCGACATCACGCTTTTGGAAGGTTTTCCCTTGCAGCTGCCGCATCTATCTGATTTTTCCTTAATCAAACGAATTTTTAGAGATACCCTGAAAATTTTTAAGACGTGCATTTTGCAAAAAGCGTCAACATATTTTATTATCAGACCAGAAAAGAGAAATTTTTGTGGAGCTGATAATATGTACAAATGTTATAATACGAAACGTTTTCTAAGACTTTTGATGCTGGATGCAATTATATTCGGAATGCTTTTTGCATTTTTCGGAATTGGCAGGCAGCTATTGTTTTCATCAGCGGAAAGTGAAAAAGAGCGTATTTTTTTACCTGTTATAATGTACCACAGTATAAAAGAAAACGGACATACTCAGTATCAGATAACTCCAGAAATGGTAGAGAATGATTTTAAGTATCTTAAAGAACATAATTATAATTCTGTTACGGCACAACAGCTTGTGGATTATGTTTATAATGACGGAAATCTGCCTAAAAATCCTGTACTTATAACGCTTGATGATGGATTTTACAATAATTTGTACTATTTGCGTCCTATGCTTGAAAAATATGATATGTATGCGGTAGTTTCGGTTGTAGGAACGTTTGTTGAAAATGATGCTGAAGCTGATCCTCATATACCTGATTATTCTTATTTAACGTGGAGTGACATAAGTGAGATGCTGTCAACAGGACGCTTTGAAATTGGCAATCATACTTATAATATGCATACAACAAATAACGGCAGGAAAGGTTGCAAAATTAATTTTGGAGAAAATCAGGATGAATACACAGATAAAGTCAATAAAGACATTTCACTGCTTCAATTATTACTTAACGAAAAGGATAACATATCACCAATAGTTTTTGCATATCCTTTTGGATATATATGTAATGAAATACAACCTGTGCTGAAAGAAAATGGGTTTCTTATAACGCTTAACTGCTATGAAAGACCGAATTATATAACACGAGACCCTCAATGTCTCTATGATCTGAACAGATATAACAGAAGTGGACTTTACACAACGGAAGAGTTTATGGCTAAGCTTTTAAAGGAGTAATGATGAAAAAAGGATGTAGAATAGGTATTATATTTTCTGTACCGATATTAGCGGTTTTGCTTATTAAATATGTAGTACCGGCGTATCAGAGATTTACTACAGGAAAACTGCTGCCGTGCATTTACTATGCAACAACAGGCTATTTATGTCCCGGATGCGGTGTGACAAGAAGTATATATGCACTTGCAAAAGGTAATATACTTTTATCGTTAAGGAATAATCCGATAGTATTATTGATTATATTATTTCTGATTTTATTTTATATTGAGATTCTGTCAGGATTATTTGGAAAAAGTATAAAAGCAGTCCCCCGGAATAAGTCAGTGATATGTCTTATTCTCGGAGGACTTATGCTGTTTTACATATTAAGAAATTTTATAGGTTTTCTTGCACCGCTTTAGTTTGCAGCTTTAGAAGCTGCCTGATCATAACTTTTTGCAATTTCGTCCATAAAAGCGTAGATATCATCGTATCCGCTGGCATTCCAGAAGCCATCATATTTTGGGTCATCATATTTTTCAATATAATCAGGAAGCTTGCCTGTATCTTCATAATTTTCAATTACAGTTTCAGCTTCAGAAGAAAAACGGAAATAGTCTTTTGAAACCTGAATAATTGTGCCGCCGTATACGGCAAAAATTATTCCCTCGCCGAGAATTATGATCGAAGACAGAACAACACCGATTATAGCTTTTACTTTTCCTGAATAGTGATTTTTCAATGTGATTATGCCAAATATAAGTGAGATAACAGCAGCGATAAAGTTTAATCCTAAACAGCAGCATCCAACAACGCTTATGATTCCGAGTACAAGTGATGTAATAGCAAAGCCTTTACGGTCATTTTTCAAATCAGGTTCATTACTGATATTATAAGGGTTTTGTTTTGCTTCAGTGGAAAAATTCTGGTTATCGTCCATAATAAGAATCCTTTCAAATAATCATAATAATTGAGTGTACCTCTAAAAACTCCTTTTGAGAAAAAAGCTTTGCACAGCGTCTACTGTGTCAATCTCACTCATAGTGCGACAGCACACTTTCGGAAGGTTTCCTTGTAGCTGCCGCACCTATCTGATTTTTCCTTAATCAAACGAGTTTTTAGAGGTACCCTTGAGTTAAAAAGTCCCATCAATTAAACTCCTGCCTGCCAGTTCCAGTTACGCAGATCGAGTTCATCGAGGTTAAATGGTGTAAGCTGGTAAACGCAGTAATTCAGCCAATTTGTGAACATAAGATTAGCAGTGCAACGCCATGAAAAAACAGGAGTTTTGTTTGGGTCATCATCTGGGAAATAGTTATAAGGAATTTGAATGTCAATGCCTTTGTCAATGTCACGAAAATATTCATTAGCGATTGTAATGCGGTCATATTCAGAGTGACCGGTAATAAAATATTGTCTACCGTTTTTATTGGCAACAATATGTACACCTGAAATAGGGGAGGAAGTAAGAATTTCAAGTTGAGGAACTTTTTGGATATCTTCACGTCTTACTTCAGTATTTCTGGAGTGTGGAACAAGGAAGACGTCATCGAAACCTCTTAAAAGCTGGCAATTATCAACTTCGGCAATATGCGGGAAAATCCCGAACATCTTATGTTCAAGTGTATATTTGGGGATACCGAAATGGTAATACAGACCTGCCTGAGCGGCCCAACAGATATGAAGAGTGGAGAATACATGAGTAGTAGACCATTTCATAATTTCGCAAATTTCGTCCCAATAATCAACCTGTTCATATTCAAGAAGTTCGACAGGAGCACCTGTGATTATCATACCGTCGTATCTTGAATCTTTAATTTCGTCGAAAGTTTTGTAGAATGATGATAGATGATTAAAGGAAGTATTTTTTGATATATGAGATGTTACATGAAGCAAGTCGATATCGACTTGAATTGGAGTGTTACTAAGTAGTCGCAGAAGTTGGCTTTCGGTTTCGATTTTTTTAGGCATAATATTTAGGATAATGACTTTAAGAGGTCTGATATCCTGATGTTCAGCTCTTTCGTTAGCCATAACGAAAATGTTTTCATTTTCCAAGGTCTTGAAAGCCGGAAGTTCAGAAGAAATTCTAATAGGCAATATAGCATTCTCCTTTCCGTAATGATATATGAATGGGCGTGTCTTAGGCACGCCCAAATTCAAACCAAATGATATAAAGCAATATGAACGTTATTAAACGGGATGAACACCTGAAGCCGAGTCACCGTGTTTGGGGTCGAGGGCAAATTTGGCGTCACGTCTTTTTTCGAAGAATTTGACGGCAACCTGACCAAACTGAGCGTAGCTGAGTACGTCTTCTTCCTGTTCAATCCATTCAGAGCATTCAGCACGAAGCTTATCGAGTTCAGGAGCAAGTCTGTCAGCAGGACGGCATTCAATAGGAGTTTCATTGCCGATAATTTTCTTTCTGAAAGCCGGGTCAATCGGAACAGGAGTCTGACCGTATTCGCCTTTGATAATTCCCTTAAATTCTTTTGTGACAGTTTTGTAGCGTTCACCGAGGATTACGTTGAATACAGCCTGAGTACCAACGATCTGTGAAGAAGGAGTAACAAGCGGCGGGTAACCGGCATCCTTGCGGACTCTTGGAACTTCTTTGAGTACTTCTTCGAGCTTGTCTTCCTTACCGGCCTGTTTAAGTTGAGAGAGAAGGTTTGAAAGCATACCGCCTGGAACCTGATAAATGAGGGCATTGGCATCGACAGCAAGCATTTTTGGGTCAAGAAGACCGCTGTCAATATATTTTTTACGAAGTTTCATAAAATATTCTCTTATTTGAGTAAGAAGAACAAGATCGAGTCCGGTATCATACTCAGTACCCTGTAAAGCAGCGACCATTGATTCTGTCGGAGCGTGAGAAGTACCAAGAGCGAGAGGTGACATAGCGGTATCAATAACATCGACACCTGCTTCAATACCTTTAAGCATACACATAGAAGCCAGACCGGATGTATAATGAGTATGGAGCTGAATTGGAATATTGACAGATGCTTTGAGAGCTTTTACAAGTTTTTCTGTTCTGTAAGGGGTAAGCAGTGCAGCCATATCCTTGATACAAATTGAATCAGCACCTGCGTCCTGAATTTTCTTAGCATAATCAACGTAATACTGGTCTGTAAAGACTTCGCCAAGTGTAAATGACATAGCAACCTGAGTATGAGCACCTTCTTTTTTAGCGGCTCTGATAGCAGTGTCGAGGTTTCTGATGTCGTTTAGTGCATCGAATATTCTTATGATATCGATGCCGTTTGCAACTGATTTCTGCACGAAATATTCAACTACATCGTCAGCGTAGTGACGATATCCGAGCATATTCTGACCTCTGAACAGCATCTGAAGTTTACTGTTAGGAAGTTCTTTTCTTAGGATGCGGAGTCTTTCCCAAGGGTCTTCATTAAGAAATCTGAGGCATGAATCGAAAGTAGCGCCACCCCAGCATTCGATTGAGTGGTAGCCGACCTTGTCCATAAGAGGAAGAATCGGACGCATTTCGTCCATAGTCATTCTTGTAGCGATAAGTGACTGGTGAGCGTCACGAAGAACAGTTTCTGTAATTTTAACTTTAGCCATAGTAACGACCTTTATATCGCAAAAGCGAATATCCTTTCCTGATAAAATAAACCGTAATTACTTAAGAACGGTAGCGAGAACATCAGAGGAGTTGACGCTGTCACCTTTTTTAGCGATAACGCTTGTAATTTTGCCGTCGCAAGGGGAAACGATATCGTTTTCCATTTTCATAGCCTCGAGGATCATAATAACCTGACCTCTTGCAACAGTGTCGCCGACATTTACCTTTACTTCGAGAATAGTACCTGGCATAGGAGCGTTTATAGATTCACCTTCACCAGCAGCACTTGTTTCCGGAGCGGACTGTGTAGTCTGGGGTGAAACCTGAGGTGCAGCAGCTTTTGGCTGTACAGGAGCAGCAACAGGAGTTGAACCTTCAGCAATTTCTTCAACAGCAACATCGTAAGCTTTGCCGTTAACAGTAACATTAAATCTTTTCATAAAAATACCACCATTCATAAAAATTAAATATCGTAAAAGCCTTAGAAAGGAATGTTATTATGTTTTTTCGGGAGTTTAGAAACTCTTTTTCCGGATAGAAATTCAAGAGCGGAAACAATAGTATTTCTTGTATCAGCAGGTAAAATGATTTCGTCAATGAAGCCGGTTTCAGCAGCAGAAAGAGCCGAAGCTGAAGTAGACTTGTAGAGCTGTGCAAGTTCAATTCGTTTTGCCTTAAGGTCTGAAGCACCCTTGAGCTTGTCATGCCATAAAAACTCGACAGCTGAAAGTGGAGCAAGAGGTGAAACCGATGCAGAATCCCATGCAAAGGTGAAATCTGAGCTTACATTTTTGCTTGCCAGAGCAATAGCAGCAGGACCAGCGGCAGTACCGACAATCAAAGAGATTTTTGCAGTTGTAGCTTCAGCATAGCAGTTAGCGAGCTGAGTCATAGACTTCACACCTGAAATAGCGTCATCGTTTACAAAGCCCTCGGAGTCAACAATAGTAAGCACAGGAATAGCGAAAGCATCGCATACTCTTATAAAGCGGGCAAGTTTAGTGCAGTCATCAGCATTGAGCTTGTCCGAAGTTTTGTTAGTGGCAGCGATTCCTACGGTTGAACCGCCAACGGTTGATAAAGCAGTAAAAGCAGCACCGCCGTAATTTTCTGACAGTTCAATAATGCTGTCAGCATCGGCAATGCTGTTGATGATATCGTTGAAATTATTGGTTGTGGAAACAGAAGGTTCAGCAAATTCAAAAGCTGGTACAGCTGAGAGGTTATTTACAGGAAGCAGATTGATAATAGCCTTAGCTTTTTCGATTGCCGATTTGTCATCTGTACAAACTGCATTGGCAATACCGTTTTGTGCGGCAGCATTTGCAGAGCCTGCGTTTTCATTATTGAAAACAGGAGTCATAAAGAATTCAGCATTATCAGTCATTATGATAAAGTCAGAAGATGCGGCGAAAATGGCAGCGGAGCCTGCACAAGTTCCTGCGATGACAGATATCTGAGGAACTACGCCTGAAATAACTGAAGCAGAGCCTATCATTTTTGCATAAGCAGCGAGGGCATCAGAAGTTCCGTTGAGGAAAGCGCCATATGAGTCGTGGATACCTACAACCGGAGCACCTGTTTTAGCGGCGAGTGAATAAAGCTTTTCAATTTTTGAGGCATGAGCCATACCTACAGCACCGTTATTGATAGATTTATCTTGTGAGAATGCATAGACAGCATTGCCGTTTACATAGCCAAAAGCAGTGATAACGCTTGCAGGAGCGTCATTTTCCTTGATGCAGGAATTAATTTCGGTATAAGAGCCGTTATCAAAAAGGTAAGAAAGTCTGACACGAGCTTGACAGTTCAAATTTTTCTCAGTTTGCATATTATCGATCCTTCCTAAATAAGTCAATATACAATAATAATGATACTATTTTTATTGACTTTTTTCAAGTGTTTAGTGAATTTCTTTGCATTTTTTACAACTATCCATAAAATCATTGATATTATTCAGCTGATTATTGTTAATTTGCACAAAATTAAGTGAACGAAGTTTTGAGAGCTTGTGTTCGTCAGTAATTTTAAAAACAGCAGTATCAAGGTTATTAAGGCAGCCTTTGAAAAGAACAGATCTTACGAGTCCATCGCAAAGGTATAAGTCATCATTGTCATTGAAGTCATAAATAATGACTTCAGATTTTGAGTATGAATATGCTATGAAGCCGTAAACTGAGTTGCCGTTTACAGCTTCAGTTATATGGAGATCTTTACAGTCGGCATATTCAGCAATATTTTTGTAATCAGATATATTGAAGTTCTCTTTAATTTCGAGCATAATCAATCATCCTTACCGATAGCATTGCGGATAGCATTAAGTTCTTCCGCTGACAGTTCACGCCAGGTACCAGGCTTAAGCATACCGAGTTTAATTGGGCCAACGCTTATACGTTTAAGTCTTGCGACCTCAAGACCAACTGCTTCGCACATTTTTCTTATTTGTCTGTTTCGACCTTCATGGATTGTGATGAGCATAACTACACGACCGGGTTCTTTTGTTTTTACAACTATATTTGCCGGGAGTGTTTTTTGACCATCAATAACTATTCCTTCTGACATTTTGACAAGCTGGTCATCAGAGATATCAGGACGAACAGTGACGCGATAAGTTTTTGAAATATGTTTGCTTGGGTGCATAATGCTGTTAGCGAATTCTCCATCATTTGTAAACAGCAGAAGTCCCTCAGAGTTTCTGTCGAGTCGACCGACAGGATAAACACGTTCTCCTACATCTTCGATGAGCTCAGTAACGCAGCGTCTGTCAAGTTCGTCCGACATAGTGGTAACGTAGCCACGGGGTTTATTAAGCATAATGTAAATGAAATTCTTCTTTTTGGGTACAGTAATTTTTTCACCGTCAATAGTGATAATATCATTAAAAGCAGCCTTATCGCCGAGTTTTACGGGATGACCGTTGAGTTTAACTCTGCCTGAAGAAATAAGTTCTTCAGCTTTTCGGCGAGAGCAGAAGCCTGCGTCTGCAATTACTTTTTGAATTCTGTTTTTTTCCACATTAACTCTCCTAAATCTGCCGAATTAACGGCTTTAACAATTTGTGTAAAGTATCTTTGAGGTTTGCCGAAAATTTTTTATGTGAAGTTTTATGTGAATTGGAGTAAGAGCAGCAATTTTCGGCAGCATAAAGAGGTACTTTAACAGCAGTTTTATTTTTATAGTAAATATAAAGCTCACCGAGTTGCTGATTTGCATTAACGGGAGCATAAATAAAAGGCGGGGCAATAATCTTGTAAGAAAAGTTATTAAAATTGACATCGCAGGTGCATATAATTGGATTTTCTGTAGACTTAAGTTTTATTGAGTTCAAAGTGCCGCCTGCGATAGTGGCAGACAGTGTATCGGGAATTTTAAATTCGGCAGATGATACTGATTTAAAGCCGAAGTCATATAGGGACATATGGTCATTCCAGTCGTTTTTGTCATTTAGTGTAACGCAGATAAGATTTTTGCCGTCACGTTTGCAGGCAGAAACAAGGCATCTTCCGGCAGCGTCAGTGAAACCTGTTTTAACGCCGTAAACACCGTCATACATATTGAGAAGTCTGTTGGTATTTTTAAGCCATCTGTCATACGGAGGGTTACCGAAGTGAAGCTTAATTGAAGATGAACCGCAGATATCTCTGAAAGTTTTGTTTTTCAGTGCTTCCCGTGCGAGCAGAGCCATATCATAGGCAGAAGAGCCATGACCGTCAGCATCAAGACCTGATGGTGAAGCAAAGTAAGTTTTTGACATACCGATTTTCTTAGCACGTTTATTCATCATTACGAGGAAATTCTCAATATTTCCTGCAACGCAGACAGCCGAAGCGTTTGCAGCGTCATTACCTGAAGGAAGAAGCATACCGCAGCAAAGTGCGTATTTTGTAACGACGTCGCCCTCTTTTAGTCCCATAGAAGAACCTTCGACTTTAATTGCATCGTTGTCGACGATGAAAGGGTCGTTAAGGTTGCCGCTTTCAAGAAGTAGCAGAGCTGTCATAATTTTAGTAGTGCTTGCCATAGGAAGTTTTTTGTCTGAGTTTTTTGAGAAAATAATTTCACCTGTATCAGCTGAAATGAGAACAGCGGCGAGTGCTGATACGTCTGGTTTATCCGCTGCAAATGAATTTATCCGGCATAAAGAAAGAGTGCATATAATAGTTGCTGTAAATAAAGATATAATTTTTTTGAATATCATAAAATTGCGCCTCCGTTTTTAACAGGATATGCGCAAAAAATAAGATATATTACAGGCTTAGTCAGGAATATCTGAGAAATCCTCAGTATCATCGTCAGGAGCATTCTTCTTTTTGATAAATGAAGAAATTTTGTCAACGACATCCGGAATAGAAGTAATAGCGGAGCTTATCGGATCTGAAGGAGAAACAGCAGGTATCATTTTAGCGTTGCCGTTTGAAATTATAAGAAATCCTTCAGGTTTAATTGAAACTCCTGCACCTGCACCGCCTCCGAATAGATTCTTTTCAGATTTTGAAGGAAAATCCGAACCACCTGAAGCGAATCCGTAAGATACTTTTGAGACAGGTATAATAGTAGTACCGTCATCAATAGTGATAG
This sequence comes from Ruminococcus sp., assembly GCA_022641595.1. Classification (GTDB taxonomy): domain Bacteria; phylum Bacillota; class Clostridia; order Oscillospirales; family Ruminococcaceae; genus Ruminococcus. The sequence continues at coordinate 11,537 of JALCDN010000055.1, forward strand.
GGTCGCCGATAATGGAGTTTATGTCCACCATTTCCTTGATTTTTTCCATAGTAATGCCCATAAGTTCGCTGATTGGACGTTCTGTGTTATTATTCAAAATAATTCAATCCTTTCGGTTATCAGCCTGAAACAGCAGGCTTTTTAATTTTTTTAGAAGATTTCTTATGTTTAGGTCTGTATATTTTAAAGTAGTAAGCTATGAGAAAAGCTATGGATGCGTTCAGAAGTGAGATGAGTCTGAATCTGAGGATAAATGAAAAATTGAATTTTGATTTATCCTCAGCGAAAGCACAAACGACATCAAGAGATTTGAAATTTACCGTAAAGATTCTTGATAAGAGACTTAGACCGTTGTATGTAAGAGCAGAAATTCTGCCATATTTCAAAGCACAGTCATATGCATCTTCGTCTGAAATTTTAAAATCTATAATCGCATCAGAAAAATTGAATCGTTTAAACAGCCATTTAAACCATTTGCTGCCGCATTCCCATAATTTTAAAAAATATTTGAAATTATCAGACATATCGGTTTTTAAAAAAGAGAAGCGAGATTTCCTTTTTGTGTTTTCATACGATTTACTTTTTGAAGACTTTTTTTTGTTGTAATTCTTATTTTTGTCACTAAAGTTTTCATCATCGGCAGCATCAGCTGATACTTTATCTGCTTTATCCGTGGTGTCATTTTGCAAGTCTGTATCATCTGTTTGCTTATTGGCAGGTGCATTTTCTTTAGGAATGTCCTTTTGTTTTTTTGATTTTTCGGGTCTGTTTACAAAATTCAGAAATTTTTCGGCAGGGATAAATAAATAAGTAAGCTTATAAGAAATCTTACCATCAATATAAGACAGCTTCAATTTTATCGGAGCTATGAGAATCAGGCAGATAACGGCAATAATAAAAAATAATATAATCAGAAAAATCATAAATTACACAGAAAATAAGCTCTGTCTCCTTAATAAATAATGATCAGTTATAAATGAAATATAAAGTTCATGTAAGTTCAGTGCATTCTTTGTTATCGTCGGCGATAAGATTATCGGAGTCGAGGTCAAACATAGTAGGGGAGTCTGATTTATTTGGCAGAGGCGGCAGATCAGCAAGTGAAATAAGACTAAAGCTTCGCAGAAAAACAGGAGTCGTTCTGTAAACGAGAGGTTTTCCAGGAATATCAAGTCTGCCTGCTTCTTCAACAAGACATTTTTCGATAAGGTTATTGATAACTGAAGAGCTGTCAATACCTCTGACATTTTCGACAAAGCCTTTGGAAACCGGTTGGTTGTAGGCAATAATTGTAAGAACTTCAAGAGCGGCAGGTGAAAGTGGAGTTGATTTTTTAGTATCGAAAGCCAGCTTTATGTTTTCTGCGTACTGTTTGCGTGTGCACATCTGATAGCTGTTATCGAGTTTAATAATTCTGATGCCACTGCCATAGGAATCATATCTGTCATTGAGTAGCTTTATCATAGATGCAACCGTTGTGACATCAACATCACAGGCTTGAGAAATTCTGTAAATTTCTACCGGGTCGCCGCAGGCAAAGAGAATAGCCTCAATAGCAGCGATTTTATCATTGATTTCCATAGGTAAGTATATTCCTCCTTACTTTGCGGTTTTTGAAGAAAATAGAGGTATTGTCATCACTGATGCAGATTCTGCCTGAGCGTGTGAGTTCAAGTACTGCAAGAAATATGGCAACTCTTTCTGAACGGTCTGTAACGCCGTCATAAAGTGAGTTCATATAAGCATGACCTGTTGAATAAAGCTCACGCAGTATTCTTACAACCTTTGACATAACCGAAACTATTTTGCGTTTGACAACGGAATTTATTTTATGTTCAATGCTTACTGAAGAATTAGCTTTTACTTTTTTCCTTATTGATTCTGAGTAAGCAGAAATAAGTCTGTCAGGTTCATGAATAAGTGAGTAAACGGAATCAGACTTGATTTTCATAGGTTGTCTTACAAATATATCCGAGCCTGAATAGCACTTTTCAAGATATTTTGCTGCAAGCTTGCAGAGAGAGTATTCAATAAGAGTACCCTCGAGTTCTTTTTTCATTTGTTCTGCTTCTTCTGGCTGAGGCAGAAGTGAAGCGGTTTTAATATAGATAAGTTTTGCAGCCATTTCAAGAAATTCACCAGCAAGTTCGAGGTTTTGCTGATGGCATTGGTCAATGTAAATCAGGTATTGCTCAAGTAATTTTGAAATCTCAATATCGTAGATATTGAGTTTGTGCTTGCTGATGAGATTCAGAAGCAAATCAAGTGGACCCTCAAAGACATCAAGTTTAAAAGAAATGCTACTCATGCTCCGATTGCCCCGTAACCTATAACTTCAGTGATCCATGATAAAGAGCTGTAAATAAGAACGCTTATTTTATTTGATATAATATACAAAAAATTGTAGTTATCAGGTAGATTGTTCAGAGCGAGAATAAAGATAAGAAAAGCTATTGAAATCCACTGATTATTACGCTGCAGGAATGCGATTAATTTGTCTGGCAGGAAATAGCTGATTATATTATATCCGTCAAGTGGTGGAATCGGAATAAGATTGAATACAGCAAGACCTATGTTTATCTGATACATAAATAGTATAATTAACATAAAAGAAGAAGCCGGTGAATAAGAACTGGAGTTGATATTTTCAACAATTGGAGCAAAGCATAAAGCAAGATTATATATAATGCAGAGGACAAAAGCGGCGATGAGATTTGAAACCGGACCTGCAAGAGCGGTAAGTGAGATACCTGAGCGGTAATGCTTCATACGAAGTGGATTAATCGGTACAGGTTTAGCCCAGCCAAAGCCTGTGGAAATCAAAAGAATAGCACCAAGCGGGTCAATATGAGCAATAGGATTCAAAGTAAGTCTTCCTTGCATAGAAGCGGTATCGTCGCCGAGTTTTTTTGCTACTAAAGCATGAGCAAGTTCATGCAAAGGCAAAATAAGAAGAATAATAAGCACACGGGAGACATATTTAAGTATATCTATATCAGTATTGTTCATAAAAACCTCCGAATTTATAAAGATATAATATATAATCTTCTTACTTTCTTACATAATGTACATCTGAAATTATATATTCAATTTTAATTATACAATAATTTCAAAAACTTTTCAAGCAAAATTCTAAAATAAATCGCTAAAAAAAATATTTTTGGAATTTTAAAAAAAAGCTTGCTTTTTTATAACTTCTATGTTAGAATAAATATGTTGTATTTTTTGATGTCTCAAAAGGAGGTGCAACCTAATGGCAAAATGTGAAATCTGCGGAAAAGGTGTTACTTTTGGAATTAAAGTATCACACTCACACAGACGCTCTAACAGAACATGGAAGCCTAATGTAAAGCGCGTTAAGGCTATCGTCAAGGGTACTCCTTGTCATATCTACGCTTGCTCAAGATGCTTACGTTCCAGTAAGATTGAGAGAGTATAATCAAGTAAAAATTCAGGAGTATTCATTAATGAATACTCCTGTTTTTTCACAATAATCACAATCTAAGTTGAACCATAATATCCGCATGACCGTACTAATTATGAAAGGAAGTTTGTTTTATGGGAATGACATGGAATAGAAAAGTCCCTGAGCCTTTGGAGATAAAATCTCTCTATCCTGTTTCCGAAGAAGTGAAAAATATTAAATCAGCAAGAGATAAGGAGATTAAAAGCGTCTTTACAGGCGAATCAGATAAATTTCTTTTGATTATAGGACCATGCTCTGCTGATAAAGATGAACCTGTTATGGAATATGTTCACAAACTTGCAGATATACAGGAAAAAGTCAAGGACAAAATTCTTATTGTGCCAAGAATTTACACGAATAAACCA
>JALCDN010000056.1 GCA_022641595.1 Ruminococcus sp.
CTTGCTGATTTTAACCATTCGATTTTCTTCATCAAAGAAACTTCTCATTCGTACTTTCATGCTTTTATTATACCACATTCTGAAGATTTCTTCAATAGATAATATGGGTTTTTAGAGGTGCCCATAAGTGTACCCTTAAAATAACTGGGACTGCCGCTTAAGCAGTCCCAGTTAACTTTTTGGTCATGTAATTTGTGCGTGTTTTTCTTTTATGCAGGAAAAAGCATATGTTATGGAAGCAAATATAATAAGTGAAATGCCAATGTATGTATATACAAATTGGTATGAAGAAGCTGTTCCGGCAATTACAAAAATTCCGTGCAGACAGCTTCCAACAGTGAGTGTGGCAATTCCGGAATTATAAATATTAAATGATAATCTGTTCATTTTTGGAATTTTAGCGAAAGTAAAGACAGTAAATACTAAAGTTCCGAGCAAAAGAGGGTACAGAAACATCAGGTACATATATGCCGATTTGACTTCATGGCTGTATTTGGAGTAAATAAAATTAAAGAAAATGCAGAATAGAGAAATCAGAAAATATACAAAAGAAGCCTTGAGATCTCTTTTTTTCAAATCAATAACCGATGCAGACAATATCGCTCACCTTCCTTTCACCGCTTGATTTTCCGTCAGTAGGACTGTTGATTACGTTTCCGTTGAACCACATGGTAGATGAACCGCCGCCGTCGAGATTGTATGCTTCAGTGCATCCATATTCCTGCATTACGTCAGCGAGCTGTTTGAGTGAAAGACCTGCATTTTCGTTTGTTCTTCCGTCAGATACAACGAATATGTAGTGCAGTGGGGAAATCATACCGATAGCAGTTCTTGGATTGCTTGTCATTGACTGACCAACTTCGTCGTTTGAGCCAACAGTAATACTGCCATCTTTTATAAGTGCAGGGCCAAATGAAAGAATCTGAACAGCACCGTCATCAAGAAGCTGTTGGGCGTTTGAATCAGCTTCACTGACTGATTTGAATGATCCGTCACTGTATATTACAAGAGCATCACCGTCGCCGGCAGTATCTCTGTAGAGTGTACCATTTCTGAGGACGAAACCGTAATCACGGAATCCGTAGAAGTCACCATTTATTGCAAAAATTGCTCCTGAACTTTGAGCAATGTCCGATGTAGTTTCCTTTATGTTTCTGCCATAGCTGTTGTCAGCAAAAGCAGTTTTGAGGTATTGGATTGATTTTACCTGTACATCAGCAACGTAAATATTTGTGTCATTTTCTCTTACTGATGATATTTGTATGCTGATATTATCGTCTGAATAAGAATTTGCGGTTATTGCCGGTGAACTCTGGCTATCAGAAGATTGAGATGACGAGGACGAAGATGACGATGAGGTTGAGTCAGATGAGGCTGAAACGAGCTGTTCGTTCGAGCCTGATGATGAATCAGTTGAATTAGAATTATAAGATGAATTGCTTTGAGAGGTTTCCGAGGAAATGCTTTCAGATGATATTGCAGAGGTGGAAGAAGTTTTTGCATAAATTGAGCTGTTTGTGACTTTTTTCTGTTCCTGTGGAAGAACAAAAGTGTCAAGTATTACAAAAGCAGTGAATCCTGTTAAAGCGGCAGAGTAAATTCCTGCCCATAAAAAAGGCTTTTTACAATTTTTCTTCATTTTGCATCAATTCCTTCGAGATTTTTATTGAAAATCCATTTTTTCTGAATAAAGTAGCTGAATATAAACAATATAGAGTCAACAAATATTTTGATTACTGTAAGCGGCAGACCGATAGATGAAAGTGCAGTTACCGATAAGGAACTGATAGTCATTTGAATAATGAAAAGTGCAGTGTACTTTACAGCCTGAGAACTAATTTTATTTTTGGAGGAAAGAAAACTCCATTTTCTATTGAGGAAGAAATTAAGAACGCCTGAAAACATTCTTGCAATTACTGTTGAAGCAGTAACAACAGTTGCAACATTATTATTGATTACCAGTGTAAGGAGAGTGAATAATGAAAGATCAGCTGCTGCACAAATCAGTGAAGAAGCGGCAAATTTAAGAGGAGTTCCGTATATTCTTGCTGAATCAGCTATTGGACGGAAATGAGACTGCTTGTTATTGTCGGTGTAAATAGTTTGTATTGGCATAAAAATAATAGGGATTTTTTTACGGGCAACATTCATAAGAAAATTCATTTCGTATTCATAACGACTACCTTCTGTTTCTGTCGCAATGTCAAAAAGCAAAATAGGAATACCACGAAGACCTGTTTGAGTGTCAGGACATTCAGTTCCTGTGACAAGTTTGAAATATGCAGAGGAAAATCTGTTGCCGTAACGGCTTTTGAAAGGTACATTGCTGTCATTGAAATCACGAACACCAAGAATTAACGAATTTTCATTTTTCTGCATTTCACAGCAAATATTTTTAATATCCTCTGCCGTGTGCTGACCGTCACTGTCAGCTGTTACAAAGCCGTTTACATCCGGATAATTTTTTGCTATTTCATCTATGGCGGTTTTAATTGCCTGACCTTTTCCAAGATTTGTCATGTGGTGAAGAACGGTACAGTTATATGATTCAAGTGATTTGAAAATGCCTTTATAAGCATCATCACTTCCGTCATCTACGACAATAATCTTGTCAAGATTAATTGCAGTCAGCGTATCTACGAGCCTCACAAGCCTTTCATCAGGATTTAATGCGGGAATTATTATTACAGTATTCATACACACTCCACCTTTTATGCAACTTTGAAATGTTCTTCTTACAAACAGATTTTCAGAGTTACTTTTTATAAAATCAGTACAACATTTCAGCAAATTTGTTGAACCTTTATTGTTAACAGTATAATTTCTTTTTGTGTGCTTATTGTGACGTTTAAATAAACTATAAATGACAAATTATGGGGAAAAAGTGTTATTAAGAAAGTGTATGTAGGATAGAACAGAAAATTTTTATTACTGAAGATTAAAATATTATTTTAGTGAATTGCTCTAAAATTGTAATTTTACCCCTTGACAAAATTTCTAAATGTAGTAAAATATAAATGTATGGGTGATGTACTTGGCACATTGTGGAAATGGGGAATGCTTTAATGCATTCAATTGTCAGATATAATATGTGCAGCAATTCTACAGGTAACTCTAAAAACTAATTTTGCAATGAAAGCTGATTCTTAGAGCTTACCTTAATAATGTCCAAGCTATATCTCTTCAGTTTATGTTATTTTACTGTTATTTCAGAGAGCAGATAGGAGAGTATATTTATGATTAAGAAAATTGGTATTTTAACCAGCGGCGGAGATGCTCCGGGAATGAATGCAGCTGTAAGAGCTGTTGCAAGAACAGCCCTCAGAAGAGGTATGGATGTATATGGTATCCGCAGAGGCTATAATGGCTTGATAAATGGTGATGTCTTTCAGATGAATGAAAGAAGCGTATCCGATATTATCCATAGAGGCGGTACTGTTCTTTATACTGCAAGATGCCCTGAATTCAGAACAGAAGAAGGTCTTGAAAAAGCTAAGGCAAAATGTAACGAGCTTGGTCTCGAGGGCATAGTTGTTATCGGCGGTGACGGTTCATTCAGAGGTGCTGCTGACCTTTCTGCAAGAGGTATTCTTTGTGTCGGACTTCCAGGTACAATAGACAATGATATTGCTTGTACTGAATACACAATAGGCTATGACACTGCTATGAATACTGCTATGGAAATGGTTGATAAGCTTCGTGATACTTCACAGTCACACGACAGATGCAGCGTTGTTGAGGTTATGGGCAGAAATGCCGGATACATAGCCGTAAATACAGGTATTGCTTGCGGCGCAATCGAAATTATCACTAAGGAAGTTCCTTATGATCTTAACTCAATTGCAAAGAAAATGCTTGAGACAAAGGCTCACGGTAAACAGAATTTTATTATTGTTGTTTCAGAGGGTGTCGGCAATTCAACTGAAATTGCAAAGATTCTTGAGGAAAAAACTCATATTGAAGCAAGAGCTACTATACTCGGTCATGTTCAGAGAGGTGGCTCGCCAACAGTAAGAGACCGTGTTGTCGCAACTCAAATGGGACATTATGCTGTTGAGCTTCTTGAACAGGGAATTGGCAACAGGGTAGTTGGAATGCAGAAAAACGAAATTGTTGACTTCGATATACAGGAAGCTCTCTCAATGAAAAAGCCTTATGAGATAGAACTTCACAATATGGCTGAGGAAATCGCATTCTGATATAATCAGCAAAATAATTGACTTCATCTGACAATATCACTATAATGAGAATATTATAATCTTCGCACAAATTTCACTTGCTTTTTTATGCAACTTGTTGTATAATTAAGCAGGTGAAATTTTTATAAAAGGAATGAATATTATGGATAAAATTAAAATTGGTTTCATAGGTGCCGGTAATATGGGCTCCGCAATAATGAATGGAATCGCCGGCAGTAAGCTTTCAACGGAAATTTCTCTTTCTGCATTCGATCCTGATGCTGCAAAACTTCAGAAACTTGAAGAATTAGGTATAAAAGGCTGTAAATGCGAAAAAGAAATTATGCAGTCATGTAAGTATGTATTCTTAGCTGTAAAGCCTCAGGTAATAGAAGGCATACTTGAAACTGTTGCACCGTTTACAACGGAAGATACTGTTTTTGTTTCAATAGCAGCAGGAATTTCTGACGAATTTGTACAGTCTAAGACTATAAAGAATGCCAAGGTAATACTTGTTATGCCAAATACTCCTCTTTTGCTCGGAGAAGGAGCTTCTGCACTTTCACATAGCAATGAGGTTTCTGATGAGGAATTCGACGTTGTTCTGAACATATTTAAGATTTGCGGTAAAGCCGCCGTTATTTCAAAGGATAAGATGAAAGAAATTATTGCAATAAACGGTAGCAGTCCTGCATTTATTTACCTTTTTGCAAAAGCTTTCATAGATTATGCAACTTCTCAGGGAATTGATTCTAAAGCAGCAACTGAACTGTTTTCACAAAGTCTTATCGGTTCTGCAAAAATGATTACCGATTCAGGATTCTCTCTTGACGAGCTTATAAAGATGGTATCATCTCCCGGAGGCACAACACTTGCAGGTCTTGACAGACTTTATGAGGGAAAATTGTCCGAAACAGTAAAGAATTGCTGTGAGAGCTGCACCAATCGTGCTTATGAGCTTTCAAAATAGTTCTTTATGAAGTATATACAGCATATCCTTTAACAGAAAGGATGATGCCGTATGAAATCAAGGACAACTTTAAGCAAATCGGAAACAAGAAAAATTTCTTTAATTTTGTTATATCTTGCTATAGTCTTTGGAATTGTGATTGGAAGCATTTTATTTTCAGTGTCTGAATCAAAATTTGTTTCTTCTGAATTTGTAATGCAGTATATCTCACCTTTTGAATTAAAAGGCTCACTACTCGATTTTTTTGGCTATTCAGTTTTATCTTACAGCTTATTTGTAATTTCGTTTTTTATTCTTGGATTTTGCACATTTGGTCAGATTATGAGCGTAATTCTGATTGTTTTTCGAGGAATCGGTATAGGCGTTTCAGTAAGCTCAATGTACGCACTTATGGGGAAGAAAGCAATTTTGGCTGTTCTTTTGCTTGCTGTTCCAAAGCTTGTTGCAACGTCTGTAATATTTGTTGTCGCTTCAAGAGAATCACTGAAATTGGCAAATAAGCTATATTCATACGCATTCAAGGCTTTATGTGACGATGAAATGAAAAAATATATAAGGCTTTACTGTATTAAATTTATTGTGCTGCTATTTTTTCTTTTATTAACAGCAGCCGCTGACGGAGCTCTGAACTATTTTTTCGTTGATTTGTGTTACTAATATAATAACGGAGGATTTATAATTGGGCATATTCAATAAGAATTATGAAAGTGCAGGAACAGGTATCGCTAAGAATGCACCAAAAAAAACAGGCTCAAAGCTTTTTTTTGAAATACTTGGTGTCAAATTCTGGAAATTAATAGAAGTTAATATGCTGTATTCGCTGTTTTTTATACCGCTTATACTTGCGGGAGCGTTCTTTTTTGGCGGATTTTTAAGTCCTAATTTGTCTTCAATTGTATCGCTGATATGCCTGATTGCTTTTGCTGTACTTTTCGGACCGGCAACTTCTGGAATGACAAAGGTTATCAGAAGCTTTATACTTGATAAGCATTCATTTATAATGAGGGATTTCTTTAAAGCATTCAAGGCAAATTTCAAGCTTTCTGCAATAATTGGATTTGCGGACTGTCTTGTAATTACTTCAATAGCACTTGGTATGATAATTTATCCGGGAATTGCTAAGGTATCAGGAAATTCGGCAATATACGTTCTCCTTGCAATAAGCATCAGTGTAGGGCTTACAATTCTTATAATGAATTTTTATACTTTCCCAATGATAATCGCAACAGATTTGTCACTGATAAATATTGTGAAAAACTCATTTGCACTGACCTGCATTGCACTTAAAAAGAATGCTCTGACGCTGCTTATCTCAGTAGGACTTTCCGCTATAATGTTTCTTCTTGCACTTTGGAATATGAGTTTTTCATTTCTTTTACCATTTTTTCCTGCAGCATTTATTTGTTTTATATCGTGCTTTAACAGCTATCCTGAAATTCAAAAATATATAATAAATCCATATTATGCAAGCAAGGGAGAAATTAATCCTGAACTTAGCAGTTATAATTCGCAGGAAAATGAAACGCTTTTTGAGGACAAGGGTGGCAAGGAACAGCCAATTGAAAAACGTAAAAAAGGTTCCAGAAAAAGAATTTCGTGAATTTAAATTAAAATTTCTATTGATTTTGAATAAAACTGTGAGTTTTCACTATTTTTGAAAAAACGGTTGACTTTTTTAAAATAAAGAGTATAATGAAATTATATTAGAAACCAAGGATCAAGAGTAGTAGGTAAGGTAATTATTTTCAGCGAGTCGTTGGATGGTGTGAAACGATATTAATGCTTTATTGAATGGACTTGAGAGGGCGGAAAGAAATGCTGTTGCAAAGTAATGTCCGACGGGAACCCTGTCCGTTATCAGTGGGGTATGTATGATGGTACATAAAATGAGTGGTTCAGTTATTAACTGAGCAATTTGGGTGGTATCGCAGAGATTTGAAGTCTTTGTCCCTTAGTTGGGACAAAGACTTTTTTTATTGCCATTCAAAATTTTCCATCAATTTAATAAAAGAGGAAAAATTATTATGAAACTGACACCTGAAAGCAAAAAAATTGAAGAGTTGGCATCAAAATATCCGATTATCCCTATATGTAAAGAGATATATGCTGATGTGATAACACCTATATCGTTGTTACAGAAAATAGCAAAGCAGAAAAAACAATACTTTTTGCTTGAAAGCGTTGAACAGGGAAAAAGCTGGGGACGTTATTCATTTCTCGGATTTGATCCAAAGGCAAAAATTGCTTTTAAAGATAATGAAGCTATAATTGAGGAAAACGGTAAAATAAGTCGTTTGAATAAAAAGCCATATGAATTGCTAAGAGAATATATGCGGAAATACAAGTCCCCGAAGCTTGATGAGCTTCCGCCATTCACAGGAGGATTAGTTGGATATTTCAGTTATTCAATGATTGGAATTGCAGAGCCGAAACTTCATTTGAAAAACGATGAATTCAGCAATTACAATCTGATGCTTTTTGATAAGGTAATAGCTTATGACCATCTTAAGCAGAAAATTTTGATTATCGTCAATATGCAGACTGATAATATTCTTGAAAATTATGGAAAAGCTGTACAGGAAATCGAACAGCTTAATAAATTTATTGTGAGTGAAATGAATTTCAATCACTATGAAGCACCAATAAAAACAAAATTTGAATGTAATTTCACTCCTGATCAGTACTACTCTGCGGTTGAAAAGACAAAGGAATATATAAGAAATGGTGATATATTTCAAGCAGTTATCTCAAGAAAGTTTGAGTCTGAATATAAAGGTTCAATGATAAATGCTTACAGGGTTCTAAGAACTACAAATCCGTCTCCATATATGGTGTATATTTGTGATGGAGATGATGAAATTATGTCAGCTTCACCGGAAACTCTTGTAAGCGTTCAAAACGGAACTGTAACAACTTTTCCGATTGCCGGTTCAAGACCGAGAGGCGAAACCTATGAGGAAGATAAGAAACTTGAGGAAGAACTCTTTGCCGATGAAAAAGAGCTTTCCGAACACAATATGCTTGTTGATCTCGGAAGAAACGATATAGGAAAGATTTCAAAAGTCGGCAGTGTTAAAGTTACACGTTATATGAATATTCAGAAGTATTCAAGAATAATGCATATCTGTTCGGAAGTGCAGGGGAAAATCAGGGACGATGCAGATATATTCGATGCAATAGAGTCGGTGTTACCTGCAGGAACACTGTCAGGAGCACCTAAGATAAGAGCGTGCGAAATAATAAACGAGCTTGAAAAATGTCCAAGAGGAATTTACGGTGGTGCACTCGGATATATAGGTTTCACAGGTAATATGGATACTTGTATAGCAATAAGAATGGCAGTGAAGAAAAATGGAAAGGTTTCTGTACAGGCAGGCGGAGGAATCGTTGCCGACAGCATTCCGGAAAATGAATACCTTGAAAGCGAAAACAAGGCAAAAGCCGTAATAAATGCACTTATCAATGCAAATGAGGTGAATGAATAATGATTCTTCTTATAGATAATTATGACAGCTTTACGTATAATCTTTACCAGATGGTGGCAGAAGTAAATCCTGATGTCAAGGTTGTAAGAAATGATGAGATTACTTGTGATGAGGTCGAAAAGCTTGATCCAGAATATATAATAATTTCCCCAGGTCCGTGTTATCCAAAAGAAGCTGGTATATGTGAGGAACTTGTTTTACATTTTATGAAAACCAAGAAAATACTTGGCGTATGTCTCGGACATCAGGCGATATGTGAAGCATGCGGTGGAAAAATCGTTCGTGCAAGACAGCTTATGCATGGCAAACAGAGTGAAATTATAATTGATGACAACAATCCGATTTTCAAGGGAATGGATAAAAAAATAAAAGCCGCAAGGTATCATTCACTGATAGCAGAAAGAAGTACTTTGCCGGAATCAATTGAAATAATAGCTGTTGAGGAAAAAGGAGAAGTAATGGCAGTAAGGGTGAGAGACACAGATGTCTACGGCTTGCAGTTTCATCCTGAATCAATACTAACGCCAAACGGAAACGTTATCATAAAAAATTTCTTAAATATGAAAGGAAGTCATTATAATGATTAAGGAAGCAATTAAAAAAGTTTTACAGAACGAGAATCTTGATGCTGAAACAGCTGAAAAAGTAATGGACGAAATTATGAACGGTCAAGCAGATGATATTGAGATATCATCATATCTTACAGCACTCAGAATGAAAGGCGAGACTATCGACGAGATAACAGCAAGTGCAAAAGGAATGAGAAGTGCCTGCAAGCATTTGCTGCATAATATGGACGTTCTTGAAATTGTAGGTACAGGCGGAGATGAAGCATTTACTTTCAATATATCAACGGTTTCTGGATTCGTAATTTCAGCAGCCGGGGTACCGGTAGCAAAGCACGGAAATCGTTCGGTTTCGAGCAAATGCGGAGCTGCTGACATACTTGAAAGTCTTGGAGCAAATATAACAATTGAGCCTGAGAAGTCGGCAGAAATTCTTGAAAAAATCGGAATGTGCTTTATGTTTGCCCAGAAGTATCACCCTTCAATGAAATACGTTGCAAAGGTAAGAAAAACGCTTGGAGTAAGAACAATGTTCAATATACTTGGACCTCTTTCAAATCCTGCAGGAGCCAATATGGAACTTATGGGTGTATATGACAAGGAACTTATAAAGCCGCTTGCACAGGTTATGTCAAATCTTGGAGTTAAGAGCGGTATGGTAGTGTGTGGAAGCGATGGACTTGATGAAATAACAATGACAGGAAAAACATATGCCTGCTCGATAGACGGTAAAGTTCTTAAAGAGCTTGTAATAGATCCTGAAGAATATGGTTTCAAGCTTTGCAAGCCTGAAGATCTTGTTGGAGGAAGTCCTGAAGTTAATAAACAAATAGCACTTGATATTCTTAAAGGAAATGAAAATGGAGCAAAGCGTGATGTGGTTCTTCTCAACGCAGGAGTATGTCTTTACATTGCTAAGAAAGCTGAAACAATACAGGATGGAATAAATCTTGCCAAAGAATCACTTGATTCCGGCAAAGCATATGAAAAGCTTGAGGAATTTGTAAAGCTGACAAACGCCTGATTGAAAGGAAATAAGATGATACTTGATGAGATAAAAGCTGAGACACTTCGCCGTATAGAAAGAGAAAAAGCATCAGTAAGCGAACATGAACTGAAAGAAAAAGCATTTTCTTTAAAAGAAAAGAGTCATTTTAAATTCAGAAAAGCAATAGAGAAGGACGGCCTTTCATTTATTTGTGAAGTTAAAAAAGCTTCTCCGTCAAAAGGAATAATTACTGAATCCTTCAATTGGCTTGAAATTGCATCTGAATATGAAAAGGCAGGAGCTGATTGCATTTCGGTTCTGACAGAGCCAAAATGGTTTAAAGGCTCAGATAAATATCTTGAACAGATATCAGAAAAGGCAAGCATTCCTACTCTGAGAAAAGATTTTACCTGTGACAGCTACATGATATATCAGGCAAAATGTTTTGGAGCTGACGCTGTACTTCTTATAGCTGCAATTCTGAGTGAAAAACAGCTTTACGATTATATGCGGATTTGCAGCGACTTGGGACTTACTGCACTTGTTGAGGCTCATGATAAAGACGAAATAATCAAGTCACTTTCCTGTGGAGCAGAGCTTGTGGGAGTAAATAACAGAAATCTGAAAGATTTTACAGTAGATGCCTCAAATTGTCTGAGACTGCGTGAGCTTGTCGGCGACAAAGCATTGTTTGTTGCTGAAAGTGGAATCAAAACAGCTGAAGATATTGAACTTCTAAGTAAAAATGGAGTTGATGGAGTTCTTATCGGAGAAACAATGATGCTTGCTGAAAATAAAAAGGAAATGCTTAGCAGACTGAAAGGCAAATTGAAATGAAAATAAAAATATGTGGACTTTCACGACCTGAGGACATAGAAGCAGTAAATCTATATAAACCTGATTTTATAGGATTTGTTTTTGCTGAAAGTAAAAGAAAGGTTGAAATTTCAAAAGCTGAGATGCTAAAGCGTCTGCTGAGCAAAGATATAAAAACTGTTGGAGTGTTTGTAAACAGTTCCGTAAGTGAAATAAATAACATTTGTGAACGTAATATAATAGATCTTATACAGCTTCACGGTGATGAAGATGAGGAGTATATAAAGCAACTTAAAGCACAAGTAGGATTGCCTGTTATAAAGGCAGTCAGGGTTAAAAGCCGTGACGAAATAATCAGTGCCGACAATAATTCAAGCTGTGATTATCTTCTTCTTGACACATATGCTAAAGGAACATTTGGCGGTACAGGAAAAGCTTTTGACTACAGAATGATACCCAAAATTCATAAGCCTTTTTTTCTTGCCGGAGGACTTGATGTGCAGAATGTGGCTGAGGCATTAAAAACCGATGCATTTTGCCTTGATGTAAGCAGTGGAGTTGAGGACGGCAGAGTGAAATCAAAAGAAAAAATCAGAAACTTTATTGAAAGGATAAGAAATAATGAATAATGGAAGATTTGGAATTCATGGAGGACAGTATATACCAGAAACTCTTATGAATGCAGTTATAGAACTTGAGCAGGCATATAATAAGTATAAGAACGATCCGGATTTTATTGCAGAACTTGATGATCTTTATCGTAATTATGCCGGCAGACCATCACTGCTTTATTATGCAGAAAAAATGACAAAGAATTTGGGCGGAGCAAAGATCTACCTCAAAAGAGAAGATTTGAATCACACAGGTTCACATAAAATAAACAACGTGCTCGGACAAATCCTTCTTGCAAAGAGAATGGGAAAGACAAGAGTAATTGCCGAAACCGGAGCAGGTCAGCACGGAGTTGCAACTGCAACAGTTGCAGCACTTATGGGTATGGAATGCGAAATATTTATGGGAATGGTTGACTGTGAACGTCAGGCACTGAATGTTTACAGAATGAAACTTCTCGGAGCTAAAGTACACCCTGTTACAAGCGGTACAATGACGCTTAAAGATGCAGTAAATGAAACCATGCGTGAATGGACATCACATATAGAAAATACACATTATGTGCTTGGCTCTGTAATGGGACCACATCCGTTTCCGACAATAGTAAGAGATTTTCAATCGGTTATAAGCCGTGAGATAAAAGCTCAGCTTATGGAAAGAGAGCATAAGCTTCCTGATGCCGTAGTAGCTTGCGTTGGCGGAGGAAGCAATGCAATGGGAGCTTTTTATGAATTTATAAAAGATGAAAGCGTTAAGCTTATCGGTTGTGAAGCCGCTGGCAAGGGTGCTGATACAGAACAGAATGCAGCAACAATTGCAAACGGAAGACTTGGAATATTTCATGGTATGAAGTCATACTTCTGTCAGGATAAAAATGGTCAGATTGCACCGGTATACTCCATTTCAGCAGGACTTGACTATCCGGGAATAGGACCTGAGCACGCAAATCTTCACGATACAGGCAGAGCACAGTATGTGCCGATTACAGATGATGAGGCTGTAGAAGCATTTGAATATCTGTCGCGAACAGAAGGAATAATTCCGGCAATAGAAAGCTCACACGCAGTTGCATATGCAATGAAGCTTGCACCAAAGATGTCAAAGGATGAAATAATAGTTGTAAATCTTTCTGGCAGGGGAGATAAGGACGTTGCGGCTATAGCAAGATATAAAGGAGAAAATTTATATGAATAATCTGAAAAAAGCATTTGAAAACGGAAAAGCATTTATTCCTTTTATTACAGCAGGTGACCCTGACCTTGAAACAACAGAAAAGCTTATTTATGCAATGGCAGAAAATGGTGCAGACCTTATAGAACTCGGAATACCGTTTTCCGATCCTGTTGCAGAGGGCGATACTATACAGAAAGCAGATATGCGAGCATTGTCTGCCGGAACAACAACCGATAAAATTTTTGGACTTGTTTTGAAAGCAAGAGAAAAATGTGATGTGCCAATAGCATTTATGACATACGCTAATGTTGTTTTTGGATATGGTGCTGACATCTTCTTTGAAAAATGCAAGAAATGTGGAATATGTGCATTGATATTGCCTGATATCCCATTTGAGGAAAAAAACGAGTTTGCAATTCAGGCAAAAAATAATGATGTCAAACTGATATCATTTATTGCACCGACTTCACACGAGAGAATAAAAATGATTTCAAAATCAGCAGAGGGCTTTATATACTGCGTTTCATCACTTGGAGTTACAGGAGTTCGTTCTAATATAACAACTGATATAAATTCAATGATAAAGCTTGCCAAATCAGTAACAGATATACCTTGCTGTGTAGGCTTTGGTATTTCAACGCCAGAGCAGGCAAAAGAAATTTCTTCTTACAGTGATGGTGTAATTGTAGGAAGTGCAATAGTTAAAATTATAGAAAAATATGGCACTGATTCAATAAAATACGTCTCCGAGTATGTAAAAGAAATGAAAGAATCTATAAAGTGAATATTTTTATTCAGTAACATTTGACGTAACCATACGCCTTTGTTACTGAACTTTTATCCATTTATAAATATTTACAGCTATTATTTGAATATTAAAAAAATATTTCATTTTGTTTACTTTATCTTGACATTTTAATAATAAATGTGTATAATAAAGTGAAGCAATTAATTCATTAATATATTGCTAAATTTATCATAAGAAAGGTGAAAAACGGTGAACAATAATTTATTGTTAAAGAGAATTGCAGCAGTTGCTGCTTCTGCTTTTCTTTCGGTTATGACAATTTCATCGGCATCTTCAGTGGCTGTAGAAACTACATATCCCAAAAGTTACGCTATACAGAATGTCTTAACGGATTTCCAATATTTCATTAAAGGAGACTTGAATGGTAGCGGTCATACTGTTGGTGCAGTTGCTGTAGGCGGTACATTCAATAAGTCAAACACTATATGTGATGGTCAAGTAACACCTTCATATATTGGAAATGTAAAACAGGCAAACGTTGGCACAGCAAATTACTATAACGGGGATAAAACCATTTTTTATGGTACAAATTCATCTGAAAGGGATTTATCAAGTAATTTTGTTCAGAATCCAGATTATATAAATATGGATTCTGCTTTTACTGCTATTTCTGCACAGTCTTCAAAGATAGCTGCAGCAGGAAAACAGCTTACGGATTCTGATGTTAAAACTGTTCAATACAGTGGCTCAGATGTTAAGTGGATTGATATTAATGTTACTGACGGAAATATTTGTATTCCTTGGGCTGTATTTTCTCAGGCAAATATAATCAATCTCATTGGTTTTACAGATGGTGACTATTTTAAATCAAATCCGGTTTATATTTCCGTAACTGGAGTTCCGTCTGATCAAGCAGCTGATTTTTCAACGGCATACTATAATACAAGCGGTAAATCAGGTACTAAATATATCCTTTGGAACGGTGGTCAGTCTGAAAACTATCTTTTTAATGCAATGACAGGATATGGCACTGATACCACTACAACACATGAAATAAACCTTGAGGGAATGAAACTTGTATGGAATTTCCCTGATGCAAAAACGGTTACACCATTTGGACTTGGCGGTCATCTCGTTGCCCCTTTGGCAGATGTAACACTTGGTGCTTCAGGTAGATTTGAGGGAAGCGTTGTTGCAAACAATCTTGTAAGCGACAGCGATTCAGAAGCTCATTTCTATACTTTTGCAAGTCCTGAAGAACCACCTGCTGAAGCTCAGGCAATTACTCTCATTAAAACATATGAAGATTCAACTTTAAGCACAATGGACGATACATCAAGAAGCAGCATTCTTAATGCCACAGAGTTTACTTTGTATACAGATGAAAACTGTACTAAGGTTTTCGGCAAAACTTCTCCTGTTTGGAACAGCGAAAGTGGCAATGCTTATGTAACGTTTAATTCAGGTCTTTCACTTGATACAACATACTATATGAAAGAAACTGCATCTGCTACAGGGTACGTTACAAGTAATAATGTATACGTTTGCAAAATAGGTTCAGATGGTGCAGTATCTTATAAACTTGCTACTGATATGGACAGCTCGTTTTCACCAGATTTTCCTAAATGCGAAAACGCAATGGTAACGACGACAACTACCACCACAACTACTACTACGACTACAACTACCACAACAACATCGACAACTACAAGACCTACAACAACGTCGACAACTACAACAACTACAAGACCTACAACAACGTCGACAACTACAACAACTACAAGACCTACAACAACATCGACAA
>JALCDN010000057.1 GCA_022641595.1 Ruminococcus sp.
AAAACAACAGATACTTAAACAACTCAAAAAGCTTCACGATGTAAAGGAAGTTGAGGTACTCGAAAGAGCAGAGTCGGTTACCCGTGAGCTGCTTATCATAAAAGTTGCAAACAACTCGGAATACAGACAGGATATTATGGCTGCTGTCGATATATTCCGCTCAAAAATTATCGACTATTCACCAGACGCTCTCTGCTGCGAAATTACAGGCGAAAGTTCTAAAATTGAGGCTTTTATTGAGCTTCTGAAACCGTTTGGCATAATTGAAATGTGCCGTACAGGTATAGTTGCTCTTGAAAGAGGCAGCAATTGTCTAAAAAGCAAATAGACAGGCTGTCCGATAAATTATTTATTTTACAAAGGAGTCTTTTGACATGGAAAATGTTGCTAAGGTATTTTATCAGGAGGATTGTAATCTCTCTCTCCTATACGGAAAAACTATAGCTGTTATCGGCTACGGAAGTCAGGGACACGCTCACGCACTCAATGCTAAGGAGTCACTCGGTGACAACGGCAGAGTTATCGTTGGTCTTTACAAAGGCTCAAAATCATGGGACAAGGCAGTTAAGCAGGGCTTTGAAGTATTCACTGCTGCTGAAGCTGCTAAACAGGCAGATATCATTATGATTCTCATTAACGATGAAAAACAGGCTGCTATGTATAAAAAGGATATCGCTCCTAACCTTAAATCAGGTGCTATGCTTATGTTCGCTCACGGCTTTGCTATTCATTTTGGTCAGATAGTTCCTCCTGCTGACGTTGATGTTACAATGATCGCTCCAAAGGGTCCGGGACATACAGTAAGAAGTGAATATCAGGCAGGCAAGGGTGTTCCATGTCTTGTTGCCGTTCATCAGGACGCTACAGGCAAGGCTAAGGATCTCGCACTTGCTTATGGTCTCGCTATCGGTGGTGCAAGAGCAGGCGTTCTTGAAACTACTTTCAGAACAGAAACTGAAACTGACCTCTTTGGCGAACAGGCTGTACTTTGCGGCGGCGTATGCGCTCTTATGCAGGCAGGCTTTGAAACTCTTTGCGAGGCAGGTTATGACCCAAGAAACGCTTACTTTGAATGTATCCACGAAATGAAGCTCATCGTTGACCTTATTTACCAAAGTGGCTTCGCAGGTATGAGATACTCAATTTCAAATACAGCAGAATACGGCGACTACATTACAGGTCCTAAGCTCGTTACTGAGGAAACTAAGAAAACTATGAAGCAGATACTCAAGAACATTCAGGACGGCTCATTCGCTAAGGAATTCCTTCTCGATATGTCCGATGCAGGCGGTCAGGCTCATTTCAGAGCTATGAGAAAGCTCGCTTCAGAGCATCCTTCTGAGAAGGTCGGCGCAGAAATAAGAAAGCTCTACAGCTGGAATAACGAAGAAGACAAGTTCATCAATAACTGATTTTCTGAATTTACCGTAAATCTACTTATTTAAGGCAATTCCTGCATGGCTTTACCACTTGTGTTTCAATTGTCAGCCATGCAGGTCTGCTTTAAAATATATTTTATTCAAAAGAGGTAAAATAATGGGAATCTTTGATTCAATAAAAAAGATTTTTGATAATGTCGGTAACGACGAAAGCATTTCTGAATCACAAAAAAATAACGAATCTGTACAAACTGACTCAAATTGTTCGGAAAATCCGCACTCAGATACTGAAATGCTAAATTCAGCAAATGTTGCCGCAAAACCATCTGTTTTATATAAAGATGAATACGGCGATAAAACATATTCATTTATGATTTCTTCCGATTTCATTGAATTTGATTCAGGCTGCTGCGAAGTTAATCCTGCTTTTCAATATGAACCGTCAGCTGATAAAGAATATACCGAATATGATGAAAGCCTTCCAAATATATCAATATCTGATAATGAATTTCACGATGCAGCATATGAATATCAGAAAAATGGCATTCTTCCTGATGAAAATTATGAGAAATGTCAAAGCAAATATTTTCTTTTCAAAGTCAATACCGAATTGAACGGAAAACAGATATATGGCTATGCATTCGCCGGAAATACCGCAAGAGAATACGAAATGCTTATGCTTGAGTATAGTGCTGATGTAAAAGATACTGCACTTGAAAAAAAGCTTATGTCAATTCTTGATGAAGCCGCTTCAACTTATGCAGAGGATTAATCGATATTATAGAAAATGAGGTTTGAATTATGCCAGAAGATTTGAAAAAAGGTTTCAATAATGCTCCCAGACGTGCTCTTTTTCACGCACTCGGAATGACTCAGGAGGAAATCGACAGACCACTTGTCGGTGTTGTAAGCTCATACAACGAAATTGTTCCTGGTCATATGAACATAGACAAAATCGTCGAAGCCGTGAAACTTGGCGTTGCAATGGCAGGAGGTACGCCCGTTGTATTTCCCGCAATAGCTGTTTGCGATGGTATCGCTATGGGACACAAGGGTATGAAGTATTCCCTTGTTACTCGTGACCTCATTGCAGACTCAACAGAAGCTATGGCAATCGCCCACGGATTCGACGCTCTTGTTATGGTTCCGAATTGCGACAAAAATGTTCCGGGACTGCTTATGGCTGCGGCACGTCTTAATCTGCCGACAATTTTCATAAGCGGCGGTCCAATGCTCGCCGGCAGAGTTGATGGCAGAAAAACAAGTTTTTCAAGTATCTCCGAAGCAGTAGGTTCTTACAGTGCAGGCAAAATCAGTGATGATAAGCTGCGTGAATTTGAACTGAAAACCTGTCCGACCTGCGGTTCATGCTCTGGTATGTATACCGCAAACTCTATGAACTGCCTTACAGAAGTACTCGGTATGGGACTTAAAGGCAACGGTACTGTTCCTGCTGTATATTCTCAGCGCCTTGAACTTGCAAAACACGCCGGTATGCAGGTTATGGAGCTTTACAGAAAAAATATCAGACCTCTTGATATAATGACCGAAAAATCTTTTGAAAATGCACTTACTGCCGATATGGCACTTGGCTGCTCAACAAACAGTATGCTTCATCTTCCTGCAATTGCAAATGAATGCGGTATAGAAATAAATCTTGACATCGCAAATAAAATCAGTGCAAAAACTCCGAATCTCTGTCATCTCGCTCCGGCAGGTCACACATATATGGAAGACCTTAATGAAGCAGGCGGTGTTTATGCGGTTCTGAAAGAGCTTTCAAAGAAAAATCTTATTAATACCGATGTTATTACCTGTACAGCTAAAACTTTGGGCGAAAATATCAAAGGCTGTATAAATCTCGATGAAAATACAATCAGACCTATTGATAATCCGTACAGCCCTACAGGTGGTATTGCTGTACTTAAAGGAAACCTTGCTCCGGACAGATGTGTTGTAAAAAGAAGTGCGGTTGCTCCTGAAATGCTTGTTCACAAAGGCCCAGCACGAGTTTTTAACAGCGAGGAGGAAGCTATTGCCGTTATCTATGCCGGTGGTATAAAGTCCGGTGACGTAATCGTAATAAGATATGAAGGTCCTGCCGGAGGTCCGGGAATGCGTGAAATGCTTTCACCTACATCGGCTATAGCAGGTATCGGTCTTGACAAAGAGGTTGCCCTCATTACAGACGGTCGTTTCTCAGGTGCTACAAGAGGTGCGGCTATCGGTCATATTTCGCCTGAAGCCATTAATGGCGGTACTATTGCCTATGTGCAGGACGGCGATATGATTTCTATTGATATTCCTAATTACTCAATTACTCTTGAGGTCTCAGATGAGGAACTTCAGAAACGCAGAAAAACTACTCAGCTTAAAAAAAATGACCATCTTACAGGTTACCTGAAACGTTATGCGGCTCTTGTTTCTTCCGCTGACAAAGGTGCAATAATCAATAAATAATTATTATATTCGATATAAAGCCATCTGATGAAAAGGCAGGTTGATTCTATGGGAATGACTATGACTCAGAAAATACTCGCAGCTCATGCAGGTCTTGACAGCGTTTGTGCAGGTCAGCTTATCCTCGCAAATCTCGATATGGTACTCGGTAACGATATTACGTCACCAGTAGCTATCAGAGAATTTGACAGACTCGGTATTGACAGCGTTTTTGATAAAAATAAAATTACTATGGTTATGGACCATTTTGCCCCGAATAAGGATATTAAGGCTGCTGAACAATGTAAGGTCTGCCGTGAATTTTGCGGTGAGTATAACGTGCAAAATTTCTTTGATGTCGGAAAAATGGGAATTGAACACGCTCTGCTGCCTGAAAAAGGTCTCGTAGTTTCGGGTGATGCCGTTATCGGTGCTGATTCACATACCTGTACTTACGGTGCATTAGGTGCATTTTCAACAGGTGTCGGCTCAACGGATATGGCGTGTGCTATGGCTGTCGGAAAAGCCTGGTTTAAAGTTCCGTCGGCAATAAAGTTCGTACTCAAAGGAAAACTCGCAAGATTCGTTTCCGGTAAGGACGTTATACTTCACATTATCGGCAAAATCGGTGTTGACGGTGCATTATATAAATCAATGGAGTTTACGGGCGAAGGCCTTTCTTCTCTGAGCGTCAGTGACAGACTCTGCATTGCAAATATGGCTATTGAAGCAGGTGCTAAAAACGGCATTTTTGAAGTTGATAACCTCACTCTTGACTATGTAAAAGCTCACAGTCAGAGAAATCCTGTGGTGTATAGTGCCGACAGCGATGCAGAATATGATGAGGTCTACGAAATAAACCTCTCTGAAATAGAACCAACTGTTGCGTTTCCGCATCTTCCTGAAAATACAAGGACGTTCGACCAGATAGAAAATGTTAAAATAGACCAGGTCGTTATAGGCTCATGTACAAACGGCAGGCTCGAAGACCTTGCCGCTGCTGCCGAAATTCTTAAAGGCCGTAAGGTAGCCGATAACGTCAGAACTATTATAATTCCGGCAACTCAGCAGATTTACCTTGAGGCTATGAAAAAAGGATTGCTTGAAATATTCATAGAGAGCGGTGCAGTCGTGTCAACTCCGACTTGTGGACCGTGTCTCGGCGGCCATATGGGAATACTTGCAAAGGGCGAAAGAGCTGTTGCTACAACTAACAGAAATTTTGTCGGCAGAATGGGTCACCCTCAGTCAGAGGTTTACCTTGCAAGCCCTGCCGTTGCCGCCGCAAGTGCCGTTACAGGCTTCATTACCGACCCTCGAAAGCTTATGGATACAAACGGACACGGAGGTAATTTATGAAATATTGCGGAACTGCTATAAAATACGGTGACAACGTTGATACCGATGTAATTATACCTGCACGATACCTTAATACAAGTGACAACCGTGAACTTGCTTCACATTGTATGGAGGATATTGACCCATCATTCGTAAACCGTGTAAAACATGGCGATATTATGGTTGCAGGTCAGAATTTCGGATGTGGCTCATCAAGAGAACACGCTCCGATTGCTATCAAGGAAAGTGGAATCTCAATCGTAATCGCCGCAAGCTTTGCAAGGATTTTCTACCGAAATGCTATTAATATCGGTCTTGGTATAGTAGAATGTCCTGAAGCTGTAAACGAAATTTCAGAAGGCGATGTAGTCGAAGCTGATATGGATAACGGCATTATCTTTAACAAAACTACAGGCAAAAAATACGAAACTGCACCTTTTCCTGAATTTATTCAGAAAATTATCGAAAACGGCGGACTCATTCAGTCAATAGCCGACGGTATCGTAAAATAGAACGGAAGTGGCTTTATGAAATATAATATTGCTCTGCTCAAAGGCGACGGCATAGGACCTGAAATTGTTGACGGTGCTGTTGCCGTACTCGAAAAAATCGGCGAAAAGTTTGGACATTCGTTTGATTTCAATTCATATCTCATAGGCGGCTGTGCTATTGACAAAACAGGTCTGCCGCTTCCAAAAGAAACCGTTGACGGTTGTCTTGAATCTGACAGCGTTCTGCTTGGTGCTGTCGGAGGAATAAAATGGGACTCTCTGCCTGGTGACATACGTCCTGAAAAGGCTTTACTCGGTATCAGGTCGGCACTTGGGCTTTATACTAATCTGCGTCCGGCAAAGCTTTACCCTGCTCTCAAAGATGCCTCACCGCTGCGCTCAGATATAGTGCAGAAAGGCTTTGACCTTCTGATTGTCCGTGAACTCACCGGCGGTATCTATTTTGGCGAAAGAGGCTACAGAGAAGGTAAATTCGGCAGGGAAGCTTTCGATACTGAAGCTTACAGTACTATCGAAATTGAACGTATCGGACGTGCGGCTTTTAATGCGGCTATGAAAAGAAATAAGGTACTTACAAGTATTGATAAGGCAAATGTACTTGAAACCTCACGCCTTTGGCGGTCTGTTATGCACAGCCTTTCAGATGAGTTTCCACAGGTAAAGTATTCGGATATGCTTGTTGACAATGCCGCAATGCAGCTTGTGAGAAATCCGTCACAATTTGATGTTGTTGTAACCTCAAATATGTTCGGAGACATATTATCGGATGAGGCTTCACAGATTACAGGTTCAATCGGTATGTTGGCATCGGCTTCTCTGGGCGATGGCAAACGTGGTATGTATGAGCCTATTCACGGCTCGGCTCCGGATATTGCAGGTCAGAATAAGGCAAATCCTATTGCTACAATTCTTTCCGCAGCTATGATGCTTGATTATTCATTTGATTTGCACGATGAATCAGAATGTATAGAAAATGCAGTCAGAAAAGCACTCGAAAACGGTTTCAGAACGGCAGATTTACTCGGTGTTGGTCGTGATGGTGCAATTTCATGCTCTGATATGACAAAAAAAATTATTGAATTTATATAGGCAATACTAAATCTCCGGCAGTTGGTTCTTAAATGACGGGGTGATGCCCCTTATCAAAAAGGAAGTTTGGAAAATGGACGCTAACTTAAAAGAGCTGGATTTCGGCCTTAATTCACTTGTAATATTCAGAGGGATTCTGAAAGAACGTATCGTTGAGGCTTTGGCTCAGCTTCTCGCAAGCGGTGAGGAGGACACTCTCACTCAGATTCAGCTTTACTCAAAATTTGTGTATGAGCTTTATAAAAAATCAGAAAATCTTACGAAATACCTGCTTACTACAGTGCTTGAAAATGAAAATTCTTACATAATCCGCCACGCTGAGGGCGAATATGTTGACAACCTTATAGAGGAGTGCGCTGAAAAAGAACTTGAGGTTCTTCAGAAAATTGCTCTGCTTACACCGGAGGATATCGCTGCTCACATAAGTTACAAAGGTTTTCTGCCTAAATGGAAAACAAGCTCAGTCGATTTTAAAGAAGAGTACAAAAAAAGAATTGTCGGAATACATAAGTACGGATATGGACTTTATTCAAAATACTATATGTTTATAATAAGCGATAGCAAGGTCGTACCTGTGAAATATCCCGACGAAACAAAACTCTCAGACCTTATCGGCTACAAGAGAGAACGTGATGCGGTTATTGCAAATACAGTCGCTCTGCTTGAGGGAAGACCTGCACAGAATGTCCTGCTTTGCGGTGATGCAGGTACAGGTAAATCTTCAACTGTTAAGGCGGTCGTAAACGAGTTTTCAGACAGAGGTCTGAGACTTATAGAGATTACTAAGGAACAACTAAGGGATATTCCAAAAATAATCGACAGTATAAGCCGTAATCCACTTAAATTTATCCTCTTTATTGACGATTTGTCTTTCTCATCGGACGATGACTGTTTCGGTGCATTAAAGGCTACGCTTGAAGGCTCTGTATCCGCCCGTGCCGACAATATCGCAATATATGCCACAAGTAACCGCAGACACCTCGTAAGAGAAAACTTCTCCGACCGTGATGGTGATGACGTTCACCGTAATGATACTATACAGCAGCTTATCTCACTTTCTGCACGATTCGGTCTGACCGTAACGTTTACTAAGCCCGATAAGAACGCCTATATGGAAATTGTTAATGCTCTTGCAAAACAATATGCTATAAATATGGATGAAAACCAGCTTGCTGTAAAAGCCGAAGCGTTTGCCCTTTCAGGCAGCGGACGCTCCGCAAGAACCGCTAAACAGTTCATATACAGCCTTGCTGCTCAAAATGCAGAAAAGTGAGGAATTAATTATGCTTACTCTCGATAAAATCTATCACGCAAGATATGTACTGAAACAGGTTATAAGAGAAACCGACCTCATTCACGCTCCAAAAATTAATCCGGAATCAGAAATTTTTCTTAAAACAGAAAATCTTCAGATAACAGGTTCATTCAAGGTAAGAGGTGCATACTACAAGATTTCACAGCTAAGTGATGAGGAAAAAGCTAAGGGCGTTATCGCTTGTTCGGCAGGTAACCACGCTCAGGGTGTTGCACTTGCCGCTACAAAAAATGGTATCAAATCTCTTATCTGCCTGCCAGACGGTGCGCCGATATCAAAGGTTGAGGCAACAAAAAATTACGGTGCAGAGGTTTGTCTCGTTGACGGCGTTTACGACGATGCTTACGCTGAGGCTCTCAGGCTTCGTGATGAAAAAGGATATACATTTATTCACCCGTTTGATGACGAAAACGTTATTGCAGGTCAGGGTACTATCGGACTTGAACTTATTGAACAGCTTCCTGATATGGACGCAGTTATTGTGCCAATAGGCGGCGGCGGTCTTATCTCAGGCGTTGCTTTTGCAATCAAAAGCCTTAATCCAAATATTAAGGTTTATGGTGTTCAGGCAAGCGGTGCACCAAGTATGCTCAATTCAGTGAAGGATAAGAAAATCGAGAAGCTTGACAGCGTTTCTACTATCGCCGACGGCATAGCTGTAAAGGAACCTGGCGAAAACACATTCAAATATTGCTCGGAATACGTCGATAAAATCGTAACGGTTACAGACGATGAAATTGCCGCCGCAATACTCGCTCTTATGGAACAGCAAAAGCTCGTTACCGAAGGTGCAGGTGCAGTTTCAGTTGCAGCAGCAATGTTCAACAAAGTGCCTGTAAAGGGCAAAAAAGTTGTCTGCCTGCTTTCAGGTGGCAACATTGATGTTACTATACTTTCACGAGTTATCAAGCGTGGTCTGCTTATGTCAGGACGCTCTTGCTCACTCAATATCGAACTCATTGATAAGCCGGGTCAGCTCAGACGTGTTTCCGAAATCATCGCTTCTCTCGGCGGAAATGTTACATCTATTCACCATGAAAGAGCAAATGAGGGTTCGGATGTAAACGGCTGCTACCTGAGAATTGTTCTCGAAACAAGAAACTATCAGCATATTGAAGCAATCAGAAAAGCCCTCAAGGATAACGGTCTTAAAATCGTTGACTGAGTTAATCAGTCATATTAATTCAATGCATAATAATATTTTTAATAATTAATTTATAGGAGGAATGTTTTATGTTGGAAAGAGTTAATGACAAGCATTACTGTATGCAGCGTGTTCACACCGATTCTGCTCCGGCTGCAATAGGTCCTTATTCACAGGCTATGATTTCAGATATGACCGTATATACCTCAGGTCAGATTGCAATTAACCCTGCTACAGGCAATATCGAGGCAAAGGACATAAAGGGTCAGACTGAGCAGGTTATGAAAAATATCGGCGAAATTCTTGAAGCCGCAGGTGCTACATACGATACCACGGTGAAAACTGTTTGCTACCTTAAAAACATTGGAGATTTCGCTGTTTTTAACGAAATCTATGAGAAGTATTTTACTTCAAAGCCCGCAAGAAGCTGCGTAGAAGTAAGCGCACTTCCGAAAAATGCACTCGTAGAAGTAGAAGTAATCGCTAAACATAAGTAAGGAGTCCAAAATGAAACTTAGAGAGCTTCAGGATGAAGTGCTGAAACTGAAAAAGGAAACCAATACTGCAATTCTTGCTCATAGCTATCAGGCAAGGGAAATTGTCGAAATTGCGGATTATTCGGGCGACAGCTATAAGCTGAGCGTTGATGCAAAGGGGCTTTGTCAGAACAATATTCTGTTATGTGGAGTGCATTTTATGGCTGAAACCGCAAAAATGCTTTCTCCACAAAAGCACGTCTACCTTGCAAACAGGCTTGCAACCTGCCCTATGGCTGAACAGATGGACGCGGATATCATATCTCAGCTTAAAGAAAAAGAACCCGACAGAGCCGTTGTTGCTTACATCAACACCACTGCCTCACTAAAGGCAGTCTGCGATGTATGTGTTACATCGTCTTCGGCAGTAAAAATTGTCAGTGCAATGAAAAATGAAAAGATACTCTTTATTCCCGATTGCAATCTCGGCGAATTTGTAAGAAAAAGCGTAAGCGGAAAGGATATAAAGCTTTTGCAGGGCGGCTGTCCGGTTCATGCTTCGGTTACTGCCGCAGAGGTGAGAAAGGCTAAGGAGCTTCACCCGAATGCTCTTGTTCTTGTGCATCCTGAATGCAAACCGGCAGTTACAGAGCTTGCTGATTTTGCAGGCTCAACCTCCGGAATTATGAACTTCGCTAAAAAATCAGACGCTAAAAGCTTTATAATCGGCACCGAAATTTCTATCGCAGAGCATTTGCAGTATGAATGTCCCGACAAGCAGTTTTATCCGCTTTCAAAAAAGCTTATTTGCCCAAATATGAAAATTACCACACTTGTTGATGTGTATAACACTCTCATGGCTATTAAAAACGGCGGTGACGCATTTGAAATTCTTATGTCAGATGACGAGATTTCAGCTTCACGTCGTTGCATAGATGAGATGATAAGACTTGGCGGCTGAGATAAATATGCTAAAAGATATTATTCTAAAACTTTATAATAATAATGACCTTAGCGACGATGAATTAAAGCTCCTTATCGAAACGGACGATTTACAGGCAGGTGAGCTTCTGCGTTCACTCGCCGATGAGGTCAGACAAAAATATTACGGCAAGGACGTTTATCTGCGAGGTCTTATAGAAATTTCAAGCTTCTGCAAAAATGACTGCCTTTACTGCGGAATACGCCGAAGTAACAACAATGCACAGCGTTACCGCCTTTCACATGAACAGATTATGTCATGCTGCGAAAACGGATATCAGCTTGGCTTCAGAACGTTCGTTATGCAGGGCGGTGAGGACAGCTTCTTTACTGACGATTACCTATGCGCAATTATAGAGGAAATCAAAAGTAAGTTTCCAGACTGCGCTGTTACACTGTCTCTTGGTGAACGCTCCGAAGAAAGCTACAGACGACTAAAAAATGCAGGTGCTGACCGCTATCTTCTTCGTCATGAAGCCGCAGACAACGCTCTCTACGAAAAACTTCACCCATCTGAGCTTTCTCTCGAGAATAGAAAAAACTGCCTGTTTACCCTGAAAAAACTCGGTTACCAGACAGGTGCGGGATTTATGGTTGGCGCTCCTTTTCAGACCACAGAAAATATCATAAGCGACCTGCGCTTTCTACAGAAGCTACAGCCGGAAATGATTGGAATCGGTCCTTTTGTGCCGCATCACGATACGCCGTTTCACTCTGAAAAACAAGGAAGCACTCAGCTTACGCTCAGATTGCTGAGCATATTAAGGCTTATGTTTCCAAAAGTTCTTCTTCCTGCAACTACTGCTCTCGGTACTGTAGATCCGCTTGGACGTGAAAAAGGTCTCGCTGCCGGCTGTAACGTCGTTATGCCAAATCTTTCCCCGGTTGCCGTAAGGAAAAAATATGAGCTTTACGATAACAAAATATGCACAGGAGAAGAAGCTGCTGAATGCCGTGGCTGTCTCGAAAGAAGAGTCTCATCTGCCGGATACAATATTGTCAGTAAGCGTGGCGATAATGTTGACTTTAATAATTAATTAGGAGGAATTATGAGCATAAAATTTCATCTGCCGAATTTTACAGAAAAATTTAAGTTCAATCTCGTCTACCTCTCTATGATGCAGAATTGTAAGCAGTTTCTGAGAGACGATGTAGAAATTGCATCTGTTTTCGGAGTTTTCCCACCATCTGTCTGGAATGGCGGACGTACTCAGGGAGGTACCTGCGATAAAAAATATATAAACACTGTACTTAAAAGTTTTAATAATCTTGGCGTTCCACTTCGATTCACATTTACAAATCCTATGCTCGAAAAAAAACACCTCAATGATAAATTCTGCAATATGGTTATGCAGATGGCTGACAACGGTCTGAACGAAGTAATCGTTATGTCGCCGCTGCTTGAGGAATATATAAGGAAAACTTACCCGAATTATAAAATAACAAGCTCAACCTGTAAACGTCTGAATGATGTAGATGCACTTAATGCTGAACTCGAAAAGGACTATAATCTTGTCGTTATGGACTATGACCTTAACAATCAGTTCGACCAGCTTGAAAAAATTAAGCATAAGGAAAAATGTGAGATTCTTGTGAATGCAGTATGTCAGCCTAAATGTCCGAGAAGAAGCGACCATTATAAATCAATTGGCTTGCAGCAGATTGCTTACTGCGAACATATCGCAAAATATCCGAACAGACCATTTAATCTGAAAAATGTAGTGCTGCCTGAATACCTCGACATAAAAGATTGCCCAAGCATGGACAAAACCCTGTTCGATACAAAGGATTACCCTACCCACATAAAACCTGATGACATATATGAAAAATATGTACCGATGGGCTTTCACCATTTCAAAATTGAGGGAAGAACTTCAGGTTTGTTCAACCTTATGGAAACATACCTTTATTATATGGTAAAACCTGAGTGCCGTGACGAAGCGACATTCATGCTTTTAATAAATCTGAACGAAAACGGCGTAATTGATATACTTTAAAAAATAATTTGGAGGTGCTTGTATATGGCAAAGGCAGCAGCGATTTTTAGTAGCAATATGGTACTGCAAAGAAGAAAAAACGTCAGAATATGGGGAACTTGTTACGATGAAAAAAATATTTTTGTGAAAATTCCCGAGCTTGGTGTAAGTGTAAAGGCAATCGTAAACGGTGAAAACTGGAAGGCAGTTCTGCCGCCTATGGAGGCTGTTGACTGCTGTAAACTCATTGTTGAATCTGAATCAGAAACGGTTACACTCGAAAATGTGGCTGTCGGCGAAGTATGGTTTGCAGGCGGTCAGTCTAATATGGAACTTGAACTGAAGGACTGTCTCGACGGCGAGGCTGAGCTTAAAAAATGCTCTGAAACAAAAATCAGATATTACTATACAGAAAAATGCAGCTATCTTGACGAGATTCTTCCTATAAGAGAAAGAAAAAACAGTTGGAAAACACCATCTGAAGAAACTTCTGCAAATTGGTCGGCTGTAGCTTACTTCTTTGCAAAGAAACTGAGTGCAGACCTTGGTGTAACTGTCGGCATACTTGGCTGCAACTGGGGCGGAACCTCTGCATCTGCATGGATGAGCCGTGAAAAGCTTGAATCAGATACTGCAATACGCTCATATCTTGATGAGTACGATAAGTCTATCGAGGGCAAAACAGAAGTCGAAATGGTCTGGGAATATAACGATTACCTTGTATATGAAAAGAAATGGAACGAGAAAAAAGATATCTGTTATAAAGAAAACCCTAACATCAGCTACGATGAAGTAGTGAAAAAATGCGGCGAAAATAAGTGGCCGGGTCCTATGGGCGTAAAGAATCCTTACCGTCCGTGCGGACTTCATGAAACTATGATTAAACGTGTTGCACCGTATACTCTTGCCGGCTTCTTGTATTATCAGGGCGAATCCGATGACCATAAGCCTGATGTATATGAAAAACTCTTAACCGCTCTCATTGAACAGTGGAGAAGCGATTGGAAAGATTACAGATTACCGTTTATGATGGTTCAGCTTCCGATGTTCAAGTATGCAGGCGATGATGATAAGAAAAACTGGCCTGTAATCAGAGAAGCTCAGATGAAGGTATTCAACAGTCTGAAAAATACCGGACTTGCAGTTATTCTTGATTGCGGCGAATTTAATAATCTTCACCCTGCAAACAAGAAGCCTGTCGGCGAACGCCTTGAACTTCAGGCACTTTATAATGTATATGGCAAGCGTGAGACAGAGGCATTTCCGCCAATGTATACGTCATACAGTGTCAAAGATGACAGCATGGAGCTTTACTTTGACTGTGCAGAAGACGGTCTTAAAGTAAATGGCAAGCTTTCAGGTTTTGAAATTGCAGGCGAGGACGATGTGTATTATCCTGCAACTGCTGAGCTTAAAGGTAACGTAATTGTCATTAGTTCTGCAAAGGTTGCAACTCCTGTAAATGCAAGATATTTGTGGACAAATTATGGTGATGTAACTCTCTTTGGCAAAAACGGAATACCTGTTCCGTCATTCAGAACAACAATAAAGTAAAAAGAGAAAAGGCAGTCTTTAAAAGACTGCCTTTTATTTATAATAGTCAGGTTTTACTTTTTGTCGTTCTCGTCGAATACGTCACCGCATTCAGGACAGAATTTTGGCGGATTCAGTGGGTCTTTCGGAGTCCAGCCACACTTGTCGCATTTGTAAACAGGAGCACCTGATGGTCTTGGTTTAGCACATTCAGTGCAGAATTTGCCCTTATTTACTGTGCCGCATGAGCAAGTCCAGCCGTCAGTATCAGCAGGCTTAGGCTTAGCACATTCAGTGCAGAATTTTCCACTGTTTACAGCACCGCATGAGCAAGTCCAAGAACCGACAGGTGCAGGCTTTGGTTTAGCACAGTTTGTACAGAATTTACCGCTGTTTACAGTACCGCATGAACAAGTCCATGAATCGGCTGTTGGAGCAGCTGTGGCTGCGGCATTTCTCTGCTGTTGGTCCATATTAAAGAGGTTCTGAGTGTTGATACCGCCAGACTGTTGAGCCATATTCATTCCCATAAAGCCCATCATAGCACCGCCGCTGTTTCCTGCGGCAGTTCTCATAGCGTCTGCCTGAGCACCGGTAAGAGTTGCAGCAGCCATACCAGGGTTACGCATAACAGCGGTTTTCTGGAGCTGCTTTATCATGTCCTCGTCTTCTTTTGAAGCGGTGACAGAATTTATACCAAATGAGAATACTTCAATACCACGTTTAGCTTTCCATTTTTGTGAAAGTATATCATTCAGAGCGTCGCAAATTTCGATAGTATGTGCCGGAAGTGCACTGTAACGTACACCTTGTGCAGAAATCTTAGCAAAAGCAGGCTGAAGAGCAGTAAGAATTTCCGTTTTGAGCATACTGTCGATTTTGTCTCTTGTATATGAGTCACTGATGTTGCCGCAAACGTTTGTGT